>DATCGG010000082.1:0-4058 GCA_036509075.1 Gemmatimonadaceae bacterium | reverse complement strand
CGGAGAATTATCTCGTTAGGCTGGCTGACCCGGAGCGGGGCCGCTTTCAGATCTACCGCCATAAAGAGCGGCCGACCGCGCGGCAATGGATCTTCCCGTCCATGATCCAGGACTCGACCGGCGCGATCTGGCTCGGGTCGGATCAGGGCCTGGCGCGGTTCGATCCGAAAACCGGGACGTTCCGTCACTTCCGTCACGATCCGCGCGTACCCGGGAGCCTGAGCCACGACGCGATCCGCTCGATTCTCCCCGATCCGCGACAGCCCGACCGGTACCTGTGGGTCGGGACCGCCGGGGGCGGAATCAATCGACTTGACATCGACTCTGGAACGTTCGTGCATTTCACGGAACGGGATGGCCTGCCTAACGATGTGGTGTACGCGATCCTCGCCGATTCCGCCGGCCGACTGTGGCTGAGCACGAACAAGGGGTTGTCGCGATTCGATCCGGCGACGAGGCAATTCCGGAACTACGACATCAACGACGGCCTCCAGAGCAACGAGTTCAACTCCGGCGCCGCATTCAGGAGCCGGAGCGGTGAGATGTTCTTCGGCGGCATCTACGGCTTCAACTATTTCCGGCCGGAAGCTGTCCGCGACAACCCGAACGCGCCTTCGGTCGTGATCACGGGATTCCGTCGTGGGAATCGCTACGAGACCGTCCGAGACAGCGGGACCGTGCTGCGCACGACCATCTCCCAGACGGACACGCTCCGCCTGTCGTACCGTGACGCCGTGATCACGCTCGAGTTCGCAGCACTCGAGTACTCGGCGCCAGCGAAGAATCGTTATGCCTACCGGATGATCGGGTTCAACAACGACTGGTTCGAGTCGGGCGCGGTCCGGTCGGCCACGTACACGAACCTCCCGCCCGGCCACTACGTGTTCGAGGTGCGGGCGAGCAACAACGACGGGGTGTGGAATGAACAAGGCGCATCGCTGGCCATCCTCATCACCCCGCCATGGTGGCGGACGTGGTGGGCGTATACGCTCTACGGTGCGCTGCTGCTGGCGACACTGTATGGCGTTAGGCGCTACGAGATGAACCGCTTGCGCCTCGAGAGCCGCCTCGAGATCCAGCATGTGGAAGCCGAGCAGCTGCGGGAGCTCGACCGCGCCCGCAGTCGCCTGTTCGCGAACGTCAGCCACGAGTTCCGCACGCCACTGACCCTGACGATGGGTCCCCTGGATGATCTCCGTGCCGGACTCCACGGACCACTCTCGGCCTCCGCGACGGAGCAGGTCGATCTCGCGCGACGGAATGCCGGCCGCGTGCTCGACCTGATCAACGAGATCCTCGAGCTCGCGCGCGTGGAGTCGGGACGCGAGGAGCTCCACGCCCGACGCGTGGACCTGGGCGCCTTCGTCACGAGTGTCGCTCGCACGTTCGTGCCGATGGCCGAGCGAAAGGCCATCGCCTACGACGTCCAGGGTGCGACGGACGAGGCGATCGTGTACGCAGACCCGAACCATCTCGAGCGCGCGCTCTCGAACCTGCTCTCGAACGCCTTCAAGTTCACGCCCGACGGCGGGGCCGTCCGCGTGACCGTCAGTGGCGACGAGAGCGCCGCACGCATCACGATTCGGGACAGCGGCGCGGGAATCCCGGCAGCCGAACTCGATCTCATATTCGACCGGTTCCACCGCGCACGGACCGCCGGTACACAGCCGGGAACGGGGATCGGGCTCGCGCTCGCGAAGGAGCTGGTAGCGCTGCACGACGGTGCCATTACCGTGCATAGCGAAGAGGGCTTTGGGAGCACGTTCACGGTCACCCTTCGCAAAGGCCACGCGCATCTTGCGCCCGAGCAGTTCACCGACGACGGGATGCCTGTCGTCTCATCCTCCAGGCCAGCGGGTCCGCCACCCGAATTCGTTGCGCCGGGCTCGCCCATTCGAGATCTGCCTAACGGAGCCGGCTCCGACGAGACGGTGAGGCACCCCGAGGGTTCACCGATTCCCGATTCCCAATTCCCGATTCCCGAGGACGTGACGACCGTCCTCGTGGTCGACGACAATCCCGAGGTGCGCGCGTACGTGAAGCAGCATCTGGCACCGCGATATCGGGTGCTCGAGGCGGTGGATGGCGAACAGGGTCTCGCGACAGCCCGCCGCTGCCTCCCCGACCTCGTGCTTTCGGACGTCATGATGCCGGTGATGGACGGCTACGCCCTCTGTCGCGCGCTCAAGTCCGATCCCGATACGGACTTCCTGCCGGTCGTCCTGCTGACGGCGCGGGCGGAGGCAGAGGACAAATTGACCGGACTTACGGAGCAGGCCGACGACTACCTGACGAAGCCGTTCGACGTGCGAGAACTACTGGCGCGGATCGCGAACATCATCGCGACACGACGGCGTCTCCGGGAGCGGTTTGCGGGCACACCCCTAACGATTCATCCGGCGCCGGTGGACGTTCCGCCGGCGGACCGGAAGTTCGTCGACGTGGTTCGGACGGCCATCGAAGCCCACCTGGGCGACGAGCAATTCACCGTCGAGCGGCTGGCCGCCGAGGTCGCGCAGAGCCGCGGCAATCTGCACCGGCGCATGCGCGAGCTGCTTGGGGAGACGCCGTCGGATCTGATCCGACGCATGCGGTTGGAGCGGGCGGCGGCGATGCTCGAGGCCGGAGCTGGCAGTGTGAGCGAGGTCGCGTACGCGGTGGGGTTCAAGAGCGTCGCGCATTTCTCGAATGCGTTTCATGAGATGCACGGGGTGCGGCCGTCGGCGTGGCGTGCTCGGGCGCCCACGCGGGGAGTTGTGCAATCATGAACCGGCCCTCATAATAGCCGACCCGCGCTAGGGGATTCCCCCTATGCCGGCATTCGCACGAGAAACCGATTCCCGAGTGAGCCTGGCCCGCACGATGACGTCGGGCCGACGGGGTCTCGGCGGAGATCAGCGGTACGCTGTGCCCTCCCGTTCCGGCGGGGGGAGTGTCGGCGGGGGGACCGCCGGCAGGAACCTGGAGGCTCTATGACACTCCGCAGCCCGCTCCTCGCCCTTGGCGTCTTCGCGCTCGTCGCGTGCGCCGACCCCGTTGCACCACGTCAGGCGATGCCTAACGTGCCCGACGGCCCCAGCTTCGCGGTCGTTCAAAATTCGACCGACCCCGTCACCTTCACCCTTCCCGCCGGCCCGCTGTGTGGCCTAACGACGGACGTGACCGGCACCGGTGAGTTCCACACGGTGATCCGCGTCTCGTCCAAGTCGGGCGTCGAGACAGTCGTGATGAACCTGAGCGCGCACGGCACGGCGAGCGGAGCGGACGGGTCTCGGTACGTGTTCAATTACGCCAACTTGCAGGAGTTCCCTAACGCTGAAACGATCGACATCGTCGATCACTTCAACCTCATCGGACAGGGGAAGACGCAGGATCTCAAGGTGTACCTCCGCGGCACATTCCAAGCGACCCCCCCCTTCGACCCCATCGGCAATCCGGTCATCCGGGGCCCGAGTATCGCCTGCGATCCGATCTGACCAGAGCACCTAACGGCAGCTGAGCGGGAACCGGGAACCGGGAACGGGGAACAGAAGCCTTATGCAGGGAGGATCGCGATCCCTCGCCTGACGGCTCGGGATGACAGAGCCTTTGTCATTCCGAGCGGAGCGAGGAATCGCGATCGTCCCGGTAAAGTGAGTTGTCATTCCGAGCGCAGCAAGGAATCGCGATAGTCCCGGTAGAGAGACACGGTTCCCGGTTCCCCGTTCCCGGTTCCCGCTATCGCCCACGCCAACTAAAGCGAGGCGCTGATGCGCCAGCACACCTGGATGTTCCTTGCAATGGCGGTGCTCCTCCCCGCCCTCGGCGCGTGCACCGAGGATGCTGGCCCGGCTCGCATCACCGCCGTTCCCGCTCCGGAACCCTCCATCGCCCGCAACGACGGACTGGACGCCGAGCTCCGAGCGTACCTAACGACGCTCGGCTTCACGGGCCGAGTCGCGAGCACTCTCGAAGCTCGGCTCGGCCGGCGGATCGACCATCAGGTCTCGGAAGTTGGCCGAATGCTCTGGTTCGACCCCATCGGTGGGCTCAACGACGACAACACCTGCGCCGGGTGC
>DATCGG010000081.1:0-2551 GCA_036509075.1 Gemmatimonadaceae bacterium | reverse complement strand
GCGGGCCCGCCTGGCCGACCGATTTGCTCAATGGCGACCACTTCACCGGCAGCAGCTCGACGCCGGCGGCCGTCTCGGGCTATCCGAGCGTCACCGTCCCGGCGGGGTACGTACACGGGCTCCCGGTCGGGATCTCGTTCATCGGCGGACAGTGGAGCGACGGGACGCTCATTGGGTTGGCGTATGCCTTCGAGCAGGCGACGAAGGTGCGTCGTCCCCCACGCTTCGAGCCGACCGTCAAGCTCTAGCGCTTTTTCCGCAACCGCTTGGCCGCATCGCGGAGCTCGGCGGTGCGAGCGCTCGACATCCGATTGAAGCACGAGGCGGCCGCCTGTGCCCAGAGCGGGCCGGCGTCAGCCGGGGCGCTGCGTGGACATTCGTGTTCCCGAACGGTGAGCCACGCCTGCTGCTCGACCCGGACGCGCTGGACTGTCGACGGATCGGCGACGCCGAGCGGCGTGTTGGCGACACGCCGGAACTCCTCGACGAGCGTGCCTAACGCCTTGTTCAGGTGAGCGTCCCCGATTGCGATGTACGCGTCGAGGCACGCCTGCTGGTTCGCGGGCGTCGCGATACGACACTGCGGCGTCGGCACTTCTCCCTTGCCTAACGCTTTCGGCGCCACGACAGGCTCCGGAGGTCTGAACGGATCCTCGAGCGGTGGCATCGGGGTTCTCGCACTGGCATCGCCATTCGCCGGCCGGGCGCTCGTGTGGTTGGAATCGGCCGGACGACCGCCCGTGACCCGACTGCTCTCGGCACGCGCCTGTGACGACGCCTCGCCCGCTCCACCGTTTCGCTTGCGAGGTTTAGAGGTGCGCCGCGCCGGCTGGGCCGGCTTCGCTTTCGGTCGTTCAGCAATCACGCTCTTGCGAGCGATCATCGTGTCGCCCGACTTGATCTCCGGTGGGAGTTGCGCGACGCGGCTCGTGTCCGGAGCGACCGGGGGCGCGGACGTGAGCACCGTCGATATCGATCTCGGCGCCAGCGCCGAGTCCGCGGCAACCGTGCGCGTGGCGGCGGTCACCTGCATCGACGTGCGAGTCGTCGACTGGCTCGCGCTACCGCCCAGCATCGCGAAGAGCGACGCGGCGGCAACGCCGAGTGGGACCGTCAGCCCAACGATCTGGGCGATTCGCCTGCGGCGGACAATGGGATCGTACGGTGGTCCGGCGTTAGGATCGTATTCGGGCAGGGTGTACTCACTGCCCGGGAACGCCGGCGCAGCCATCGCATCGCCTGCCATCGCGGCCGTGATGGACGCGCCCCGCTCCACGGCATCGCGCGCCGGCACGGCCAGCGCCGGATCCGGCGCAAACAACGTGGCCGCCTCGTCGCGCAATTTCGTATCGACGACGTCCACCACCTGTTCGACACCAACCGACGGATCCTCCTGCACCGTGGCCGGGCGAAATCGCACGGTCGGCGCGTACTCGCCCTGCGTGGCACCCGGTGGAAACGTCTGTGAGAGGAGGGGTGGAGGGTTGTACGTGAGGTGGTGGAGGAATTCGTCGATCGTCTGCCACCGGCGGGCCTTGTCCTTCACCATCGCGCCTTCGATGGCGAACAACAGGTTCGCCGGCACACGCGGGCGAACCGACGTTATGCGCGCCAGGTCCTCGTGCTTCTGCTTGTAGATGACGCCGTACAGGCTCTCCCCGGCCCACGGCCGGCGGCCGGTCAAGAGCTCCCAGCCGAGCACGCCAAGGCTGTAAATGTCGCTTCGACCGTCGACGATCTCTCCATCGATCTGCTCGGGCGACATGTACTGCGGAGTGCCGAGCGCGGCGCCAAACAGCGTGATGCCGGATTCCGTGTCGATCGTTCGCGCGATCCCGAAGTCGGAGAGCAGCGCTCGTCGACGCGTTGCGTCGAGGAAGATGTTCTCCGGCTTCACGTCGCGGTGCACGATCCCCTGGCGATGCGCATACCCGAGCGCGTTCGCCACGTCGCGCAGGATCCACTCGGCGTCCTCGGCACCTAACGACCCGAACTCCCGAAGCCGGTCGCGGACCGTGCCACCGGGAATGTGCTCCATAATGATCGCGACGGCACGGTCGTCTATCTGACGGATGGCCTCGGTTCGAACGATGTTCGGATGGTCCAGGCCGGCCACCGTCCGCGCCTCGCGCGCGAAGCGCTTGATCGCATCGGGGTCATCCAGATATCGAGCCCGGACCGCCTTGATCGCGACCACTCGGTCGCTCGCGCGATGCCGCGCGAGATAGACCGCGGCCATGCCGCCCTGGCCAAGCTCGCGGACGAGCTCGTACTCGCTCTCCAGCGAGCGAAGATCGGAAGGAAAGTCGACGTCGGCGGCGGACATTGGCACGAAAGAGGATCCCGCACAGTGATGCGGGATACGTGCCGATTGCGCAACCGCCGCCGCCCTACCCGAAAGGCCCGGTTGTTATCGCCCCGACTTGTCGCGCGGCCGGATTGCAATCTGCGAGTCAGCCTGACGTAACCAATGGAAGACGCCGAATCCGCTTCCCCGTGAGGCTGAAGATCGCGTTCGCGACCGCCGGAGCGACCGGCGACACCGGCGGAT
>DATCGG010000080.1:0-4789 GCA_036509075.1 Gemmatimonadaceae bacterium | reverse complement strand
ATCGAAACCGCGGCAGCCGCCGGCGTGCCGTCGCTCGATCGCGTGGAACGCGTCGAGCCGTTAGGCGCCCGCCGAACGTAGCGTGACCCGCGTGCCGCGCGTGATCTCCAAAGCGCGCGCGGCACTTCCGTCGCGGCGGGCGATCTCGACGAAGCCGCTCGAGCCCACCAGCGCGATGATGTCGCCGATGGGACCATCGGCATACGTGCGGACGATCGGCATGGTTCGCCCACAGATCTCGATCCGTCCACCACGCGGTGCGATCAAGTTGCTGACCGCATTCCCGAATCGGTCGATGGCGATGATCTCACCGACTACCGATCCGTCGCCGGCACGTCGCGCTTCCGGCGTGCGCCTGACGACCGGGTCGAGGCACGGCGTACCGAGCGCATCGATCGCGGTGCCGGTCGCCAGATGTGCCGCCGCCGGAGCGAACACGTCGCGCCCATGAAACGTGGCGGACGCAGTCGGAGGCACTGGCAGCGACACGGCTCGCGATCCACTCGCCAGCAGCGCCGGACTGAGCACGCCGTTGTCCGGCCCGACCAGGAATCGATCGTCGCTGCTCACGGCGAGCGCACTGCGGGCCGAGCCCACGCCGGGATCGACGACGATCATGTGCACCGTACCGCTGGGATAGCGCCGCCAGTATCGCGCGACCGCAAGGCGCGCCGACTCCACGTCCTGCGGTGGAATCTCGTGCGAGAGATCGACGATCGTGACGTCGGGCGTCGCCGAGAACAGCACTCCCTTCAGCTCCGCGACGTAGCCGTCGGCGGTGCCGAAATCGGTGAGGAGCGTGATGATCGGTCGCATGCGTTACACGGATTTGTGCTTCCAGCCGCCCGCGCGCCAGAGGATCGTCATGGCAATTCCACGCGCTGCGGCGGTCAGCGAGATCGACCACCAAATGCCATCCACGCCCCATCGACCGGCGGCCCACCACGCGAGTGGAATGCGGAGGGCCGTGAGCGCGGTGGAAGTCAGCATCGGTGGCACCGTGTACCCGGCCCCGCCAAGCGCTCCCTCGAGGACGATCTCGGCACAGACGGTGAGGTCCGCCAACGCGCCGATGCGGAGGTAATGGGCAGCGACATCGATGACCGCCGGCTCGTTGGTAAAGAGACTCGCGAGGCGGTCAGGGATGATCAGCGCCGCGGCCGCGGCGATGAACGCCGGTGCCGTCGCATAGCCGAGCGTGACCCAACCGGCACGTTCGGCGCGCGCGACCTTGCCAGCCCCGAGGTTCTGGCCGACGATCGCCGCGGCTGCGGCGCCGAACCCAACGCCGATGGTGTAAAGCCAGCTCTCGACGCGGTGGCCGACACCTAACGCTGCAAGCGCTGGCGTTCCGAACCGCGTCGTCGTACGTGTGAGCGCTACGTAGATGAGCGAGAACATGATGCCCGTGAGTGCTGTGGGCATCCCGATCCGTGCGACTGATCGCACCGTGGGCCAGATCGCTCGACCAGCGCGGATCAGGCCACGCCGCCAGAGCAGCAGCAGTCCGGCGACGAACGCGCCGCCTCGCGTCAGCACGAGGGCTATCGCGGCGCCCACGATGCCGAGCCGCGGCGCGCCCGCGAGCCCGAGAATGAGGACCGGATCGAGGATGAGCGTACACGCCGTGGACACGAGCAGGAGCGCGAACGGCGTGCGCGTGTCACCAGCCGCGCGGAATGACGCATCGATCGCGAAATAGCCGTAGATGAGCGGCGCGCCGAGGAAATAGACGCGGAGGTAGCTGCGGCCGAGTGCCGTCACCTCCGGCGGCGTATGCATCAGGGAAAACAGGGCGTCGACCGACAACGCGCCCGCAATCCCGACCGCAGCGCCTAACGCGACAGCGAACATCGTGGCGTCACCAACGACCCGGGCTGCGTCCAGGGACCGTCCCTCGCCGTGCCGGCGGGCCGCGACCGCGGTAAGGCCTACGCTCACCATCTCCGCAAGGGAGATGACCATCCAGATCCAGAAGACGGCCGTGGATACCGCGGCGAGGCCACGAGCGCCGATGCGTGTGCCGACCCAGAATGCGTCCACGGACGCGAATACGGTCATGAGCACGTTCGACGCGACGGCGGGCAGCGCGAGCCGCCGGATCACATCGCCCAACGAGTCGCCGACGACGCTGATCGCGCCAGCCGCACCAGCAACAGAGACGGTCGCGGCACCATCATGGGACTCGAATGGCAGCGCGGCCGCCGGACGAGTGTCCGGCGGCCGCGCGACAAGCTCGCCTGCGTCCTCGCGCGCGGTCACCGTGGCTCGGCGGCTCCGAGCGCGGCGGCGACGCGGTCGGCCAACGACCTCAGGGCACGCGCGGCAGCCACATCCGGTTCCGCGACGACGATCGGCGTCCCGCGGTCGCCACCCTCGTGGATGCGTGGATAGAGGGGAATCTCGCCTAGCAGCGGCAATTCCAGCTCATCGGCCAGGCGCTTGCCACCGCCGGTCCCGAAGATCGGGGTCGGCTTTCCGCAGTGCGGACACTCGAACCAGCTCATGTTCTCGACGATGCCCAGCACAGGGACGTTCACGCGCTGAAACATCTTCGCCCCCCGCAACGCGTCGCCGGTGGCAACGTCCTGCGGTGTGGTGACAATGATCGCGCCATGCACGTGTGTTGCCTGGACAAGCGACAGCTGCGCGTCACCGGTACCCGGAGGCATGTCGACCAGGAAATAGTCCAGCTGTCCCCACGCGACGTCGCGCAGGAACTGCGTGACGATCTTCATCACGATCGGTCCGCGCCAGATGGCCGGCTGATCGCGTTCGATGAGGAATCCGAGGCTAATCACCTTCACGCCGTGCGCCTGCAACGGAATGATCTTCTCGTTCACAACCGCCGGCGGCGCGTTGACGCCCATCATCCGTGGCACGTTAGGCCCGTAGACGTCCGCGTCCATGAGGCCCACTCGCGCACCGGATGCGGCGAGCGCGGTCGCGAGATTCGTCGCCACCGTGGATTTGCCCACGCCCCCCTTGCCGCTCGATACGGCCAGGATGCGACCGAGATTCGGGTACGCCACTGGCGTCGGCGCGGACGGTCGTGGAGCCTGTGCCGGCGCTGCATTCATCACGGGCAGTGTACGCGCACCACCGCCTGGCGGTGCGCTGACCGACACTGTTCGACCGTCCACCTCGGACGCGTCTTTCACATCGACCCGGACATCTGCTACGCCGTCGAGGCGCTCGATGGCCTCGCGCACGTCCCGCACGAGGGTCGCCGGGTCGTTCGGCGCGAGCAGCACCGTTAGGCGTACGCGGCCGCCGGTCGTCGTCGCGACGTCCCGGACCATCTCGGAGGACACGACGTCGGCACCCGTCCGCGGGTTCACGATCGAGCCCAGTGCGGCAGCGATGCGCTCCTGCAAAGTCTGGCTCATCGGTCGATCACGGCTCGATCCGGCGTACTTCTCTTACCTCGGGAACGCGGGCGCGAAGGTGGGCAGCAATCCCTTCGATCATATTCGCGGCGGACATTTCGCAATCAGGACAGTCGCCTTCGACCCGCAGGAGCACCGTTCCGGTCTGCTCCTCGAACTGAACCAGCTCGACGGTCGCTTCGGCGATGTGGAGCAGAGGTCGGAGATCGACGAGCGTTTCGCGAATGCGACCGTCGACGTCGCGATCGCCACCCTTCATGAACATCAAGCCAACGCCTCCTGAGCGGACGGGCCGGCACCATTCGAGACGAACGCGCGCGCGGCCGAGATCACGCGAAGGCGCACGTCCTCCATCGAGCCGGGGATCAACGCCCCAGCTGCCTTCGCGTGGCCGCCGCCTCCGAATTGGCGCGCGAAACGGTTCACATCCACATCGCCCGTGCTGCGGAACGACACCTTCACCTTCCCGTAGCCGAGATCGCGGAAGAAGATGGCCAGTCGCGTGCCGGAGATGGAGCGCGGGTGCTCGACAATGCCCTCGAGGTCCTCGGAGCTGACGTCGTAGCGGTCGAGCGCGTCCGCGGGGACCGAGATCCATGCGATGCCATAGTCGCGGTCGACCTCGAGCGTGCTCAACGCGTCACGGAGGAGCGCCAGTCTCCCAGGGGAGACCGACGCGTAAATGCGACGATACATCTCCTCGGGGTCCACTCCGGCGGCGAGCAGTTGACCCGCGATCGCATGCGCGCGCGGGGTGGTGTTGCTGAAGCGAAAGCCACCAGTGTCGGTGAGAATCGCCGCGTAAAGGGCGGTTGCGATCGGCTCCGTGAGCTCCAACCCAACCACAGACGCGAAATCGAAGACCAGCTCGCCCGTGGCGCAGGCCGTGGTGTCGGAAAACATCACATCGCCTGCCGGTTCGTCGGACGCGATGTGATGGTCAATGACGAGCCGGGGAACCTCGAGCTTGCGTACGGCATCGGCCAGGACGCCCAGCCGCTTCACGTCGCTGACGTCGAGCACGATGAGCGCGTCGAGCGGCGTCAACGCCGCCGAGCCTTTCGCGGTGTGGTCGATCAGATCGTCGCCCAGGAGAAACGAGAACGTGGCCGGCCATGGCGTCGGATTGACGATCCGGGACTCGATGCCAAGCTGGCGGAGCAGTCGGGCCAGACCCGCGACGGAACCGCACGCGTCGCCATCCGCGTTCATGTGCGTCGACAGGACGACTCGCTGGCCAGCATGCAGTTCAGCGACGAGTCGCTCGATTGCGGCCTGTCTGTGAGCGGGTGGTTTGATGAGATCCGATGGTTGCACGACCGGCAGTCAGGGAAACGCGAAAGCGGCGCCCAAAGTAGGCGCCGCCACTAAGATAACCCCTCGTGGCGGGCGGTGCTCAA
>DATCGG010000079.1:0-21647 GCA_036509075.1 Gemmatimonadaceae bacterium | reverse complement strand
CGGCATGGTCGACGGACTTCACGAACGAGCTCGCGAAGCGGACGGGCCAGGCGTTCGATGAATACCTGAGCACCGTCGACGCCGCGGTCATGATGCCCGGAGCAACGGTGACCGACCCGGCGTACGCCGGAATGCAGCGCGTGCTTCGGTCCGGCCACGGTCGAACGGTTCACTTCCACTGGGCCGGCGCGTACGACGAGGCCGGGGTACTTCTTCCGACGACCCCCGACATCGCGCGCGTCTATTCACGTGCGCTGCTCGAGACCGACTACGCAGGGCTCGCCGCCAAACAGCGCGCGTTCGAAGCTGCCATGCGAGGCAAGGTCGTCCACGTCACGACGCCACTCGGCACTGATTTGCGGTTCCGTATCGGTGATCGCCCGGTCACGAAGCAGGATGGCGACGCGTCGGCTGCGCGGGCAAAGCTCGCCCGGAACCTCGTCGACCGCGAGGTCGAGCTGCCCGCTGGCGCCGTTCGCGTCGCACCGATCGAGAGCACCGTCGAGGGAACGATCGCGTTTCCGCCGAGTGAATGGGGCGGTACGCGCGTGGAGGGGTTGGTGCTGACGTTCGCGCGAGGCCAGGTGACGGGCATTCGCGCCGCGGCCGGCCGCGAGGCGGTGGAGCGCGAGCTGGCTGGCGGTGGGACCGGGGCTCGTGCGTTCCGCGAGCTCGCGGTCGGGTTCAATCCGCTGCTCGCGATACCAGCAGAGGGGCGGCGGTGGATTCCCTACTACGGTTACGGCGCCGGGGTGATTCGCCTGTCGCTCGGCGACAATACGGAGCTTGGCGGTGATGTTGGCGGTGGCTATGTCCGCTGGAATTTCTTTACCGATGCGACGGTTTCTGTTGGCTCGGAGATCTGGGTCCGGGGTGGACGCTCGGTGCGGTAAGCAAGCATCCGTGCGCTCACCCGGTCGGCATCCAGATAAAGGGTCTCGCGGATTCAACGGAAACTGCTGATTGCTCCCATCACGCGCGTACGAATTCGCGCGCCCGCGTCAACCGATTTTTTTGTGAACTGCCTCGGATCGGGTTGGGTAGCGGCCCGAGGTAGTTCCTTCTAAATCAGGGCTCGTTGGGCGATTGATCGCGAACTGCCGGAAACGAATCAGTTGGATCCGCGGTTTCCGTCGCATCCGTTATCACCTTTGTTCTGGATGCCTGCGGGGGCGCGACCTGCCGCAATCCGAAATCGCAGCTTTTCACTCTCTAATATCATGACGAACTCCGCCCCGAGCATCCTGGCCGTTCTTGCGGCAGTCTTGCCAGTGACCTTGGCCGCACAGAAGCCCGGCAAGACGCACAAGCTCGAGGCCTCGCCCACGACCGTTGCCTACGGGTATTACAGTCCGACCGCAACGCCGGCGCTGCGGATCGCGTCGGGCGACGTCGTCGAGGTGACGACGATGCTCACCAACACGCCGGACCGGCTCGAGAAGGCCGGCATCGCGCCTAACGACGTCGAGCCCGAGCTCAGGGACATCGTCACCAAGGTGACCGACAAGGGCCCCGGTGGCCACATCCTTACGGGGCCGATCTACGTGGAGGGCGCCGACTCCGGTGACGTGCTGGAGGTGCGCATTCTCGCGATCACGCCGAAGCTCAAGTACGGCTACAATGGATGTGCGGGCTTCCTCCGGTCCAACTGCGAGCAGGGTGCGGGCACGAAGATCATCCCGATCGACGCGAAGAAGATGACCGCGGAGTTCGCGCCAGGCATCGTCATCCCACTCAAGCCGTTCTTCGGCAGCATGGGCGTGGCACCGGCCGTGAGCGTGGGCCGCATCAGCAGCAACCCACCGTACACCCACGCGGGGAACCTGGATAACAAGGAGCTCGTGGCGGGGACGACGCTCTACATCCCGGTTCATGTGGCGGGCGCGCTGTTCGAGGTCGGTGACGGTCACCTCGCGCAGGGCGACGGCGAAGTTGATCAGACTGCGATCGAGACGTCGCTGCGCGGGCGGTTACAGTTCATCGTGCGCAAGGACATGAAGCTCACGTGGCCGCAGGCGGAGACGCCGACGCACTGGATCACGATGGGCGCGGACACGTCGCTCACGCAGGCGACGCGGGTCGCGGTGCAGGAGATGGTGGATTATCTCGCCGCCTCACGCAGCTTGTCGAAGACGGATGCCTATCGGCTGGCGAGCATCGCGGCGGACCTCCGCATCACGCAGCTCGTGGATGGGAACGTGGGCGTCCACATGATGGTGCCGAAGAGCATCTTCGCGAAGCGTTAGGCCGTACGTGTTCGGCTCTACCAAACCCGTCATCGCGATGATCCACGTGGGTGCGCTGCCCGGCACACCCGCCAGCTCGTCCAGTGTACGCGAGATCGTCTCGCGCGCCGTCGCGGAAGCTCGCATCTACCGAGACGGCGGCGTGCACGGCGTCGCGATCGAGAACATGCACGACGTTCCGTATCTCCGAGGGAGCGTCGGCCCGGAGATCACCGCGTCGATGACCGCGATTGCACTCGCCGTGAAAGACGCGAGCAACCTGCCCTGCGGCATTCAGATCCTCGCCGGCGCGAATCACGAAGCCCTCGCGGTGGCGCACGCCGCGGACCTGCAGTTCGCGAGAGTGGAGGGCTACGCGTTCGCCCACGTGGCTGATGAAGGGATCATCGAGTCATCGGGGGCGTCGCTGCTCCGTTATCGTCGGGCGATCGGCGCGGAACGCGTGCAGGTGTGGGCCGACGTGAAGAAGAAGCACAGCGCACACGCGCTCACGGCTGACGTGGACATTGGTGAGACCGCCGCCGCGGTGGAGTTCATGCGCGCTGATGCGGTGATCGTGACCGGCGCGGCGACGGGACTCGAGGCCAGCGATGCGGATCTGTCGACCGTTAGGCAGCACTGCCGACTGCCCATCTACATCGGCTCCGGCGTTTCGGCGGAGAATCTCGCGCGTTATGCACCGCTCGCCGACGGGTTCATCGTCGGGTCCTTCTTCAAGAGCGACGGGAAATGGAGCGAGCCGGTCGATCCGCGGCGAGTGGAGCGGTTCATGCAAGCTCACGCCGTGGCGACCCGCCGTAGCACCTAAAGTCGTACCGACCGCACACCATCGCAGGCGAACGAGGATAACGCTTTGGCACGGCAATGCTCCCGGCTCAGCGCACTCTGGATTTCTCTCGGGAGATCACGCCACGGATCGCGCCCTCGATCATGCGATTCACCGCTGCGATCGAGAGACCGCCTTCGTCAGTCGCGGGGATCGTCGCGAAGCCGATAGCGGACGCCTTCGGGTAACGACTGAAGATCATCTCGAACAGCCGCGCCAGCTCCTCGCTCGACGGACCATTCGGCACCTTGTTCTGGTGGCCTTCGACCTCTCTCGGGTCGAGCACATCCATGTCGATGTGCACGTAGATCTTGTCGCTCGTGCGGCTGAGGCGATCGAGCTGGGCGAACACGGCCGGCGTCGCACGCCGGAGGTCGTCGACGCTCACCTGCTGGATGCGTGAGCTGTCGAGCAGCTCCTGCTCGAGCGGATCGGTGAGCCGAACGCCACCCATGACCACCTGCATGTCGGCGAGTGCCGGGTCGAGGTGGGCGTCGAGCCGCAGGCGCTGCAGCGCCCGTCCGGTGGCAACGGCCACCGGCATGCCACCTAACGAGCCGCTGCGGGTGGTCTCGGGGGTGTTGAAGTCGGGATGCGCGTCGAGCCACAGCATCCCGATGCGGATCGGCGCGCGTCCGGTCCCAGAGTGCTGCAATCCGGCGACGAGCCCCGGCATGGACGGGCACGTCGCGAGCAGCCCTACCGTGAAGTAGCCGTCCCGCTCGTTGCGCTCGACGATCTCGGCGAAATGGCCTAACGCGTAGCCGAGGCGTTTCCAGCCGCCATACTCCTTGTCTTCCTCGGCCGTGAGGGCAGCCTCATCGACACGAACATGAGCGCCCTGGTCCGCCAGGAAACGCTGGATGCCGCCGGTGGCCATGGTCCTCGGGCCGGGCGATGTGCCGTTAGGCAGGAACGGCTGCTGCGACAGCGCGACGCGGAGCCTGCCATCCGGCGCCGTGTACCGCTGAGCGTGTGCCTGCCCGGCGACCGGGAACAGCACGACGAGCACGAGCGTGCAGAGCGCCAAGGTGCGCATGGAAATCTCGGGCCGACGAGTCCCGCAAATGATACAGATGTGGCCCACGTCACGCACTGGCGGCGATCGGTTTCCCGCTCCCTCATCTGATCGTTTCTCTCAGATGACCTGCCGACGTCTCGCCGTGTTAGCCCTGACATTCGTTTCAGCGGCTCATGCCGGCGCACAACAGTCTTCGATCGAGTCCCGGATGACGGGCTTCGATGACTACGTGGCCCACCTGCTCGAGACGTGGAACGCGCCTGGTCTCGGTGTCGGCATCGTCGTGAAGGACAGGCTCGTGTTCGCGAAGGGCTACGGCTATCGCGACTACGGGAAGAAGATCGCGTACACGCCGACCACCACGCAGCCGATCGCGTCCAACACGAAGCTGTTCACCGCCGTCGCGGCCGGGCTTCTCGTGGAGGAGGGAAAGCTCGACTGGGACACGCCAATTCGGACGTACGTCCCTTCGATCAGGTTCGCGACCGACGAGCTCGATCGCGCCGTCACGATGCGCGACATGCTATCGCATCGCACCGGCATCTCTCGCCACGACGGTCTGTGGTATCAGTCCGACCTCACGCAGAAGGATCTGGCCGATAAGCTGAGATACGTGGTGCCGTCGGCGCCGCTTCGCACGACGTTCCTGTACAACAACGTCCTGTACTCGAGTGCGGGATACGCCATCGAGGCCGTGAGCGGCACGCCGTGGAGGACATTCGTCAGCGAGCGAATCCTCAGCCCGCTCGACATGACGCGCACGACGTTCGCCATCGGCGACATGCTCAGCGCGGCGGAGCCCGCGGTCCCCTACTCGGAGAGCCGAGACGGTTCGGGGCTGACTCGGGCTCCCTATTACGATGACGGTGGTGGCGTGGCGCCTGCCGGCGGCATGAACTCCAGCGTGGTCGACATGTCGCACTGGCTGATCGCCCTGCTGAACGACGGCGTTTACCACGGCACACAAGTCATCCCGCGCGACGTCATTCGTGAGACGCTCGCGCCATCGATCGCGCTCCCGCGCACGGATCTCGAGGCGCACGGGTGGACCGAGATGCTCGGCAGAGCCTACGGCATGGGGCGCTACATCGGGTCGTATCGCGGACACTTCATCGCGTACCACGGCGGGGACGTTCGCGGGTTCCACTCGCAGGTGTCGCTCATGCCGCGCGACTCGATCGGTGTCATCGTCATGGTCATTGGCGATCACGCGGCACCGCTCTACAACATCCTGACATGGAACATCTACGAGCGTCTGCTCGGGCTCTCGCTCACGCCGTGGTCCGAGCGGTTCAAGGTGATCCGTGTCGCTGAAAAGCAGGCGCTCGAAACCGCGCGAGCGCAGGCGCACTATGAATCCGGACTGCCCGGCAAGCCGTCACACGACATCGCGGACTACACAGGCGAGTTCGAGGACCCGGCGTACGGCGTACTCACGATCTCGCGGGCCGACGAGTCGCTTCAGTTCGGCTTTCACCGCATCCACCTCCCGCTATCGCGCGTTCGCTACGATCGGTTCGACACGCCCGATGATGCGCAGCATGGCCGGTGGACGGTGAACTTCCTCATCGGCGTGAACGGCGATGTCGATCGCGCCGAGATGCCGATCGATGGCGGCGTGGTCGTGTTCAGGCGGCGAGTGCCTGCCGCACTCGCGAACGTCGACACGCTTCGCCGGTTCGTCGGCACGTACGGGAATTCCAGCGTCGCGAGCATCGACGTCGTCCTTCGCGGCGACAGCTCGCTTGCGATCAAGGATTCGCGCGGTCGACTGCAGCGCCTCGTGCCGGTGCAGCCGAATCGGTTCCGCGTGAGCGACCTGCCTCATGTGATGCTCGAGTTCTCGGTCCTCGCCGGCCGAGCAACGGCGATCAGAGCGTCAGACCCTGCGGGGGAGCGGACGTTCCGTAGGATGCGGGAATCGGGAATCGGGAATCGGGAATAGAAAGGGAAGCGGGAACGGGGAACCGGGAACAGAAACTCCACGGAGCCTCGGTTCCCGGTTCCCTGTTCCCGGGCGCGCCTCCGATTCCTCTAACAAGGCGCGCCCGGTATCCCGCACCCAATGCCGAGGAATAGCACGCGAATCTGTGCGTTGCTCAACACCGCCGTCCTCGAGCCCGACGCGGTATTGCCATTGAAAGGCACCGGCTCGGATGCGGACACGGTAAATGGCGCCCGCCCATCCTCGTAACCGCACGAGCCAACATAGTTTGGCATTGTGCCCGTGCATTGCGCGGTGCCGCCAGGGAAGACCGTCCAGCTGGCGTTGCCCTCCGTGGCCGCCCACACCTGCGTCTGGCTGTTGGCCAGATAGGCCGCGTTGCCGAACGACGGATAGACCACGTTCAGAATGTTCGCGTTGCCGAACACGGTCACCATCACCTTGGTTCCCGCGCCGTCCCACACAATGACGCCGCGGGTCGTCCGTTGGCCTGGCTGCAGGTTGAACGTGATCGAGTAGCCGAGCACGCGCCGCGTGACCATCGCCGACGAGGCAGACGCGCTGAACGACGCGGCCGATCCCGGGAAGTCGCCGAGCACGTCGAGATTCGTCGTGACGTCCATCTCGGTGGCGGTGGTGGTAGTCTGCATCACAAGCGCGAGCGCGTTGAGCAGCTGCTGCGCGACGACATCCGACTGGCCCACCTGCGTTGCGAGCGCCGACAGGCCCGCCGATACCGCGTTCTTCTCGGCGGCTGAAGGCGTCACGATCGTCGGGTTGCCACCGCCGCCCGGATCCGTGCCGGTGTCATCCCCGCTTCCCCCGCACCCCGTCGTGCCGATGGCCACCGACACCAGGAGACCAAACACGTATCGCACCGGTCGCATTGTCGCCTCGCTTGCCTAACGATTGCCTGTCTGATGGTGGCATGGATCAAGGGGTCAGAGCCCTTGATCACGGAATGACCGACAGCCAGCCCGCTACTCCGCCTCCGACTTGACTCGACGCGCGCCCGACCGCTGATTCAGCCGGTCGACTCCAGGCGTTTACCAGCCGAACTCGCTCCGTCGCGTCTCGAACGCGCATTTCTCACCGGACCCGAGTCGCGCCATCACACACTGGCGAGCGGACTGCCGCCACTCGGCCGTCAACCGATGTAGATGCGGCAAACCCTTCGGGATTCTCATCTCACTGAGAATGGCGGCCCGAGCGTTTACCGCTTTCTAGCCGTCGCCCGCCGCCCGCCCCGGCCCGAGCTCGTCATTACCTTGGCGAGCGACCCGGGCCGGCCGACGCCGTGCTGGTGTGGGGGAGACTCGCGGGCGTCAACTATTTGACTGACAGACCCCGCCGTGGCGCCATCGGGTTCGTCCGGCCGCTACTCGATCCTCCCAACACCGAGCTCCGCCGCCAGTACCGGTGCGGACGGCCACAGTCGTGTTCGCTTTGAGTGCCAATCGAGACGGCCGGCGGCCCGCCATCCGGGGCAAACGTTAGGCACGCATCGAATCCCTCGCGTTTTCCGCGCCGCGGCGCGCGCTGTGCACAGGGCACACAGACGCCGTCCAGACACGTGCGGACACGGGCACTGTCCATGGGTTTCGTCGTCCCGGATGGGTTCCGATGAAGTCTCTGCTATCCATCGTGGTACCATGCTTCAACGAGGCCGAGGTGCTATGGGAGACCCACGGCCGTCTCGTTCGCACGTTGACGCAGCTCGCTGATCTCGATGCCGAGATCCTCTACGTCGACGACGGGAGTCGGGATGAGACGCCCGAGGTGATGCGTGCGCTCCAGACGCTCGACACGCGTGTGCGCACGCTGCGCTTTTCACGAAACTTTGGACACCAAACGGCGGTCACCGCTGGCCTCGAGCACGCGAGCGGCGATGCCGTAGTCTTGATCGACGCCGATCTACAGGATCCCCCCGAAGTCATTGCCGACATGGTCGAGCGATGGCACGAGGGCTATGACGTCGCGTACGGCGTCCGCATCGACCGCGACGGAGAGACCCGCTTCAAGCTCGCCACGGCCAAGGCCTTCTACCGTCTCTTGAACCGATTGAGCGAGACCGAAATTCCGCTCGACACGGGCGACTTTCGGCTCATGGACCGCGCTGTCGTCGACGTACTGCGCGCGATGCCGGAGCGCGATCGATTCGTCCGCGGAATGGTGGCGTGGGCCGGCTTCCGGCAGATCGCCGTGCCGTACCGGCGTTCCGCACGCTTCGCGGGTGAAAGCAAGTACCCCTTCTTCAAGATGGTGCGCTTCGCGCTCGACGGATTGACGTCGTTCTCGCGCGCGCCGCTGCGACTCGCCACGTGGTTGGGATTCCTGGTCTCCGGCGCTGCGCTCGCGGCCATCGCGTACGCCCTGTTTCTCCGACTGTTCACCAATAACTGGGTGACGGGCTGGACTGCGCTGTTCATCGCCGTGCTCTTCATCGGCGGCGCGCAGCTGCTCTCACTCGGAATGATCGGCGAGTACATCGGCCGCATCTACGGAGAGACGAAGCGTCGCCCGCTCTACCTGATCGAGGAAGCACATGGTTTTGGGCACGCGTTCCAGCACACCAGGCGAGCCGTCGGCCGTGACGCGCCGATCGCAGACACGTTGACGCCGCGCCTGCCGGAGCGGGGCGATGGGCTCCGACGACCCTACCTCGACCGCGACGCGCCCGTCCCGGTGTATCGCGACTACTCGTCCACGCGCACTGACGGAACCCTCGCCTGATCACGATGCGCGCTCACCCGCGAGCCTAACGCGTTCACCGAACCGACCCACACATGCAGCATGCACCACGGACTGTCGTCATCGGCGCAGGCTTCACCGGCCTGTGCGCGGCCCTCGAGCTCGCACGCCGCGGGCTTCCCGTCACCATTCTGGAGTCGGAGCCTGATGTCGGCGGCCTCGCCGGGTCGTTCGACGTGAACGGCGAGCGCCTCGAGCGGTTCTATCACCACTGGTTCACGAACGACCGCCATGTCGCTGACCTGGTGGAAGAGCTGGGGGAGCGCGACCGCATCGTGTACCGCCCCACCCGCACCGGGATGTACTACGCGAACCGGATCTTTCGGCTCAGCGCTCCCGCGGACGTTCTCAGCTTCACGCCACTGTCCCTTGTCGATCGCGTTAGGCTCGGGCTGCTCGCGCTCCGTGCGCGCGCGGTGAAGGACTGGCGCGCGCTCGAGGCGGAAACCGCCGAGGAGTGGCTGATTCGCCTGGGTGGGGAGCGCGTGTACCGTGTCGTCTGGCAGCCGCTCCTCGAGGGCAAGTTCGGGCCGTACGCATCGCAGGTCTCGGCCGTGTGGTTCTGGAACAAGCTCAAGCTGCGCGGTGGCAGCCGCGGGTCGAACGGGGCCGAGATACTGGCCTATTACCGCGGCGGATTTGCGGCACTCGCGGATCGCCTCGCCGAGGAAGTCATCGCGCTCGGCGGAGACCTCCGACTCTCGACATCGGTGCGCGGCCTGGTCGTCGAGGATGGCTGCGTGCGCGGTGTGGATAGCGACGACGGCGTGATCGACGCCGACGCCGTGATCGCGACACCTGCCCTGCCGATCGTCGCCGATCTCGCCGCACCCCATGCACCGGAGGCGTGGGTGGCATCGCTCCGCCGGGTCGAGTATCTGGCGAACATCTGTGTCGTGCTCGAGCTCGACCGAAGTCTATCGGACACGTACTGGCTCAACGTCAACGACCCGGGCTTTCCGTTCGTGGGCGTCATCGAGCACACGAACTTCGAGCCGGCGTCCACGTACGGTGATCGCCACATCGTCTACCTGTCGAAATACCTTCCGGCATCGGCCGAGCTGTACCGGATGCCTGACGAGCAGGTGCTCGATTATTGCATCCCGCACCTGCAGCGCATGTTCCCGACCTTTGGTCGCGAGTGGGTGCTCGGATCTCACGTGTGGCGCGCGCGGTACTCCCAGCCTATCGTCGGCACGCATTACAGCCGATTGATCCCGTCGACGGATACGCCGATCGCGGGACTCTTTCTGTCCACCATGGCGCAGATCTATCCCGAGGATCGAGGGACGAACTACGCGATCCGTGATGGGCGACGAATTGGGACCACTGTGGCGGCGGCAATCGGGAAGCTCGGTCGCGAGACTCTGGTGACTGCCCGATGAGCTCTCGCGAGGTTCCATCGCTGTCTTCGCCGATGCAGTCGAACGTCGTCGCAGCGACGGCGGTCGTCGCGGACGACACGACGGTCATCGACGTCGTTGGATCACAGCGACGCGTCATCCACAGCCGAAAGTCGGGCCCGGAAGCGCGTTGGGCCAGCGTGGCTGCCAAAGGCGAACGATGGCCGGCCATTGCCACCGTCGTCGCCGCCGTGCTCGCGATCTCGGTGCGCGCCTTCCTCGTGATGTCGCGGAGCTTCCCGCTCAACGATGGCGCCCTGTTCCTTCTCATGACCGAGGAGATCGGCGACCACGGCTTCCGGTTGCCGGTGATGACCGCGTACAACGCGGCACACATTCCGTTCGCCTACTCCCCGTTAGGCTTCTATCTCGCAGCGTTCCTGCACCTCGGCGGTGGCATCGATCTTTTCGCGCTGTTTCGCATTCTGCCGCTGGTGTTCAGTTGTCTCTGCGTGCTGGCGTTCTATCTCCTCGCCCGGGACCTGGCGCCGACTCGAGCCACGCTCATCGCGTCACTCGCGACGTTCGCGGTACTGCCCAGGAGCTTTCTGTGGCTGATCATGGGCGGCGGGCTCACGCGATCGATGGGGTTCTTCTTCGCGATCCTTACGCTGTGGCAACTGCATCGCGTGTACAGCCGTCAGGCGTGGCGACATGTACCCTGGGCGACGTTGTTCGCCTCGCTCACGGTGCTCAGTCATCTTGGAACCGCGCCGTTCGTCGCGTTCAGCGCGGTGTTGATGCTCTTGTCGTTCGGGCGAACATGGCGCAGCGTCCAGGCGTCCCTCGTGATTGTCGCGGGCACCGTCGTGCTCACGGCACCGTGGTGGGCGAGCGTGGCCGCGACGCACGGGTTCGCTCCGTTCATCGCCGCGGGTGCAACCGGCGGCACCGTTTTCGGCACGCACCGGGGCGAAGCGCTCACCAAGCTCGCGTTCTTCGGACTTGGAACAGCCGAACCGCTGTTCCCCCTGATCGGCGCGCTGGCGATCCTGGGCTCATTCGCGATGCTCACCCGGCGCGGCGCGTTCGTCCCACTCTGGTGGCTCACGATCATCCTCCTCGACACGCGAGCCGGTGCGACCTATGCATCGATTCCGGTTGCGATGCTCGCCGGTCTCGCCATCACCGAGGTGATCGTACCTATCATCGCGCGGCCGCCGCTCTGGAGCGGTCTGACCTCCAGTATTCCGAGCGGCGGGTGGGATATCGTCATGCGGGCGCCACGACGGCGCCAGTGGGCCGTCGCAGCGGTGCTATTCGTGTTGATCGGATATGGCGTGGCGTCGTCGGTCGTTCGACGCCCCAGTCTGGGCGCCGAGGGCCGCTACCTGACGAGCCTAACGACTGAGGATCGGCGGGCGATGTCGTGGGTCGTCAGCCACACGCCGCCGACCAGCAGGTTTGTAATCATGGTTGGCGGAGCGGCCGGCGGGTGGTGGGCCGACCGGGTTGGTGAGTGGTTCCCCGTGCTGGCCCGACGCGTGAGCGTCGCCACTGTCCAGGGAACCGAGTGGCTCCCGGCGGGCACGTTCGAGAGGCGGGAGCGAGAGTACGATCGCCTCCAGGGATGTGCCGCGTGGGGCGCGAGGTGCCTCGGCCAATGGTCACGGACGACTGGGCGCGCGTACACGCACGTCTACATCCCGAAGACGTTGGCTTTCCCGTGCTGCGAACCGCTCGACAGCGCGCTCCGCCACGATCCCACCTACCGACTCCTCTTCGACGGCCCCGGCGCAGCTATCTATGAACTCCGCGAGCCGGTGCTCTGGTAGTCCGATCTGGCGCTGTCAGGGATTTCGCGCCGTTTATTGACCACGATGCGCTTTGTGGAGGCGGTGGCGGAGGGTTCGGGGGCGGCCTTCCCGGCGGCCTCAAGATGGCTGGAGGCACGAAGAGCACCGCCGAGCTCATCGCCGGGACGCAGCGCGGCATCCTCGTCACCCACTTCTTCTACATCCGCTTCCTGGATCAGCGCACGGTGCTCGTGACGGGCCTAACGCGGGACGGGACGTTCCTCATCGAGAACGGCAAGATCACGAAGGCGCTCAAGAACTTCCGCTGGAACGAGTCGCCCCTGTTCATGCTGAACAAGCTCGAGGAGCTCGGGAGGGCGGAGCGTACGGCGGCGGGTCAGGTGATGCCGAGCATCCGAGTGAAGGACTTCAATTTCACTTCGCTCTCGGATGCGGTGTAACAAAATCAGACAGCTGGGATGAGTCATCAGTCATCCCGCACCCACATTGCTAAGTCTGCCTGTCTCAGGAGTCGCGCGATAAGACCTTAGTGGTCTGTTGGCTCCGTCCGGGCTCACTTATTTGAAGAGACCCCGCGATTCCCTGTGACCGCACGCAGTGCGTGTTCGGCACAGGCCCCGCCAGCGGTGGAACGCCCTCGCCGTGAGGACCGCGCATGGCCACCCTACTGGAGTCACTCACCTCGCTCACCACTCCTGCGGTCAGCCGGATCGCACATCGTCTCGGTGAGTCCGACGCGGCGGTCGCGCGCGGTATTCAGACCAGCGTCGCGTCGGTGCTCGGCGGATTGCTGACCAAGAGCGCCGACGTCAGCGGCATCCACCGCATCTTCGACCTCATCACGAGTCGCGACAACGCCAGCGGTTCGGTGGACGATGTGAGCAGTCTCCTCGGCGGGCCGTCCTCGCCGAGTCCCTCGGCCAGCGGCGCCACTCTGCTTTCCACCCTCTTCGGTAATCGCGTCGGGAGCATCGGCGAGCTCGTCGCGCGGGCCGCCGGATTCAAGAATCCCGTCTCGGGCGCATCGGTCCTCAGCGTCGCCGCGCCGCTGGTGCTGGGCTACCTCGGCAAGCGGGCGCGCGATGGCAGCCTGAATATCGGAAGCCTAACGAGCCTGCTCGCTGGCGAGCGAGATGCCATTCTCGCTGCCGCCCCCGCGGGATTGACCTCGCTCGTGGACATGTCACCCAGTGGCGCCCGTCCAGTCCACATCGAGCCGCCGCGGCATGTGCCCGATCGTGACCGCGCCGCGTACGCCGGTGCGGTATCCGCGCCCGTTCGCAGCAATCGGTGGCTCTGGCCGCTGCTCGCGCTCGCGGCGCTGCTGCTCATTTGGTTCACCACCATGCGCAGCCGGGGAGTCGACAGCGCAGTGGCCACAGGCAACGTTGCGCTCGATAGCGCCGCGGCTCGTGCCCGCGCGGCTGCCCCGGCGGCAAACACCGCCGCGAGCGACGCCGCCAGTACGCTCGGTGCATTCGGGAAGAAGCAGCTCCCCGGTGGCGTCGAGCTCAACATCCCCGAGCGGGGCATCGAGTCCAACCTGATCGCGTTCATCACCGACAGCTCCCGGCCGGTGAACGACACCACGTGGTTCAACTTCGACCGACTGAATTTCGCTACGGGGTCGGCGTCGATCCTCCCGGAGTCCGAGGAGCAGTTGAACAACATCGCCGCGGTATTGAAGGCGTATCCCGACGTGAACGTGAAGGTCGGCGGTTACACCGACAACACGGGCAATGCGGCCGCCAATCGCACGCTCTCACAGCAGCGGGCCAACGCCGTACGGCAGGCGCTCATCGGCAAGGGGATCGCCGCGAACCGTCTGGTGGCGGAAGGGTACGGGTCGGATCACGCTGTCGGCGACAACGCGACGGAGGAAGGGCGCGCGCAGAACCGGCGCATCGCGTTGAGGGTGACGAAGAAATAGCTGAGTGCACGTGCTCGGTCGGACTACAGGATCATCGGGCCGGTGTTCGTCGCGACCGAGACGAAGCGCCGCATCCGAGCTTCGTCCGTCTCCTCCCACGCCGCCTCGTCGTCAGGCAGCGCCTTTCGCACCTTCACGCCGGTACGCAGCGGCGGACCATCGCCGCGCGTTAGGCGCGTGAGCCGGACGTGCACCTCGCGCACGCCGGAACCATCGACGATCTCCTTCACATTCTCTTCGCGCACGCCGCCGCCGGCCATCACGACCAGGCGGTCGCCCGCACGCCTGACCAGCGACGCCAGCGTTGTCACGCCTTCGCGAGCCGTCAACGCGCCACCCGAGGTCAGGACCCGCGTTATGCCGGCTGAGATGAGCGTCTCCATGGCGGCGCTCGGATCGGGTGTAAAATCGAACGCGCGGTGAAACGTGACCGAGAGGTCGCCGGCAACGCCGACCAGTGACCGCGTCTGGTCTTCGTCGACTCGGCCGTCGCGGCGCAGCACGCCGATCACCACGCCGTCGGCGCCGAGTCCGCGAGCGGCCACAATGTCGCGGCGCATGACATCGAGCTCGGGCTCCGAGTAGACGAACCCGCCGCCACGCGGCCGGATGATCACGAACAGCGGGATCGACACACGGTCGCGACAGGCGGCGATCATCCCCGCACTCGGTGTCGTTCCCCCGTCGAAGAGTGCGTCGCACAGCTCGAGCCGCCTCGCGCCTCCGCGCTCGGCCGCCAGCGCGGACTCGACGGAGTCCACGCACGCCTCGACGATCACCGCTGGCCGGGCACGAACTGCCAGCGGACGTGGACGACGGCGGTCACGGTTATCTCACCCGACTCGACCGGCGTCGGCGCGGCCATCCTGGCTTCCATCGCCATCCCACTCCTCCCCTGCAGCGTGATGGGCTGCGGGCTGCCGAATGGCTCGGTCGTGAGCTCGACTAGCGCGCCTAACGACCCACCGGCTGCCGTGGCGGCGACTTCCGCGTCCGCACGCGCTTTCGCCACCGCCTTCTGCAGCGCCTCACGACGCGCGGCGTCAGTGTTGGAGGCATAGAGGCTGAGCGCGCTCAGGTTCGTCGCGCCGGCGGCGAGCACGCCGTCGATGACTTTGCCTACCGATTCGAGATTGCGGATCTCGATCTGCACCGTGTTCTGCGCGCGGTATCCCGTGACTCGTGGTCCCTTGCCACTCGCCTGCGCGTATTCGGGGTACACGTTGTACCCCGAGGTACGGATCTGCGCGGCTGCCACGCCCGCTGCTTTCACCGCGTCGATCACGTGCGACTGCAGCTTTGCATTCTCGGCGCCGGCAGCTGCTGCTGTTTGGCCCTGCGACTCCACCGCGACGCTGAGCATCGCCCGGTCGGGCACGACCGACGTCTCACCAATCGCGCTGGTCGAGATGCTTGGCGGGGGCGGTGTCGGCGGAACCGGCGTTCCAGACTGAGCGGTCAACGGGAGTGCGGCGAGAGAAACGGCGAGAAGAGGAGCGAAGCCCAGAGCGGCTTCGCGAATGGACGCATGCATGGATGTCCTCCATCGGGAGCGAACACGAGAAAACCTAACTACCGATGGTACACCTGCCGCCCCCACAGTGCCGCGCAGTTCAGCTGATGCCTGAAACCAATGACTGATGACCCATGACTCGAGACTGGCCATGTATTACGAGATGTCTTGGCCGGTTTTGGGTCATGGGTCTCGGGTCATTCGTAATCGGGCATCAGTATGAAAAGCCCGGCTACATGACGCTCACGGGCGTGAACCTCACGCCCCGCAACTTTCGCGCGCGGAAGAACGCGTACACCGCGGGCCGCACGATGATCCGCCGGCTGGCGAGCGAACGTTTGCCATGCACCGGCCGGGCCCATTGCCCCGTGCCGAATCGCTCGGCGGTGCGCGCGAAGTCCGGCAGCCGCACGACGCTCTCGCCGACGTACGCGGGAATGAACGGCTCGGCCGCCGCGTCGAACCACCCGTCGCACCCGCAGGTCGGACACGGCGCCTCGGTGCCGCTACGGCCCCGCACGAGCCCGCGTGCCGCCGCGATCATCGGCGGCATCGGATGCTCGATGAGCAGCTGACGCCATGGCAGTTGATGTCCCTGCATGTCGACGACGTCGCCGAACGCGAGCCCCGTGAACCCCGCGGCATACATCTCCTCGGCAAGCGAGTCGTGTACGAGCACGTCGTCATCGATCGATCCAAGCAGACCGCTCTTCGGAATTTCCTTACCGGTGATCATGAGCGGTGACGTCTGCCGAAGACCGTCACCACATGAGGGGCAGGCACCGGATGCGTCGTACGTCATGCCGGGTCGCGGATGACCTTCGTGGCTGTGATGAATCCACACGAACATGTGCAGGAGCCGCGCTGCCGAGAGCTCGCGTGCGGTTGGCTCGAACACGCGGTGCACGGTGGGCGCGGGCAGTGCCTGCAGTCGTGCCGCGAGGCCGAGCTTCGAGACCGTGTCTTCGTTCGGGAGGCAGAGCTTCTGGAAGCCGCTCAACAATGTTGAATCGACGACGACATCCAAGAGGCCCGCTTCGAGGAACATCTGCTGCGCGCGGGCGCGGTCCTGTGGAAGGTAGTTGTATGTGACGTAGATCTTTTCGGGCACGTGACGCAGGGCAGAATTCGCGGTCCCGCGGCGGACGCGTCGCGGGTATTTCAGCGACGAAGAGGAGACGGCGGAGGAAACGCGTGTCGCCTCCAAGCTCTGTCACAGTACACGCCGAGTGAAACTGCAGACGGCAGACGTTAGAGAACTGCAGACGGTAGACGGCAGGGGGCAGATAGCAGACGGCAGAGGGAACGTGCCCCTCTGCCCTCTGCAACCTGCCGTCTGCTGTCTGCCGTCTGCAGTTCTCTGCCGTCTGGCGTCTCACACGCCTCGTGCCACGACCCAAGCCGTTAGGCGAGCGCGCCCTACGCCCTTACCGGCTCCGCCGATGATGCCATTCGCTGTCCACTCGGCCGGAACAAGATCGCGAATACCACCAGCACGATCAGCGCCCCCACCGACGGCACGATCCAGATCGACCGCCAGTCATGCGTCACCGTTAGGCACGTCCGCGCCGCGGCGCCGGCCGCGTCACACGCCGGATTCGGCGTGGTGAACCGGTTCACCACCGTGCCGGACACGAACGCCCCGATGAAATACCCCACGCCGTTCGTGACGAAGTTGATGAACCCCTGCGCCGCCGCGCGGATCCGCGCTCCCGCCTGCTCATCGGTGTAGATCTGACCGGCCACGAAGAAGAAGTCGTAACAGACGCCGTGCAACAGGATCCCGATGTAGATGAGCCACATGCCATCCGAGGCGTTCCCCTGGCTGAACGCGAAGTAGCGGAGCGCCCAGGCCAACATGCCCACCAGCATGATCACGCGAATGCCCGCCCGCTTGAGTGCGAACGGCAGGAGCAGCATGAAGCCGATTTCGGACATTTGCCCGAACGTCTGGATGAACGCGGGCTCCGGTGCGCCGATCTCGTTCAGGAACGGGTTGGCGAACGTGTAATAGAACTGCAGCGGAATGCAGAGGAGGAACGAGCCAAGGACGAAGATCAGGAAGTCCTTGTGCTTGAGCAGCTGCAGCGCGTCGAGGCCTAACGCGTCACGCGCGCTGAACTTCGTGCCAGCTCCCTTGGGCGGCGTATGCGGCAGCACGAGCGAATAGAGTCCCAACAAGAGCGACCCGACCGCCGCCACGCGCATGGGAAGCGCGAGCGCGTCCGCCTTGAGCACCTTCCCGATGATGATGCCGGCGACGATCCAACCAATCGTGCCAAGCACGCGGATGAGCGGAAACTCCTTCGCCGGATCCGTGACGTGGTGGAACGAAATGGAGTTGGTGAGACTGAGCGTCGGCATGTAGCACAGCGCGTACAGAATGAGCAGCGGGTAGAAGGTCGCGAAGGTCGTCTGCGTGGAGACCAGATAGAGCAGCGCCGCGCCGATGATGTGGAGCACGGCGAGCAGCTTCTCCGTCGCAAAGAATCGATCCGCCACGATCCCCACGAAGAACGGCGACACCACGGCCGCGATCGCGGTGGCGCCGTACGCGAGCCCTACCTCCTGCGCCGAAAAGTTCAACGTCTGCGAGAGGTAGGTCCCCATCGTCACGAACCATGCGCCCCAGACGAAGTACTGCAGGAACATCATGGCCGCGAGCTTCACCCGTGTGGTCATGGCAGCGTCCTGAGCTTGATGTTGCGGAGCGCGAGCGCCCCGTCGTGATCACCCTGAATGGCGATGTACCCACGCTTCGCCCGGCCATAGTTCGGCCAGTCCTTGAACTTGCTCGCCTTGACTTTCGCCTCCCAATCCGGACTCCATAGCGCGTACTGCACGACCTTTTGCCCGTTCAACCAATGTTCGACGTACGCGCCGTTCACGACGATGCGCGTCGAGTTCCACTCGCCCGCCGGCTTCACGATCCCCGACGGCGATGGGTAGAGCGCGTATGCCGCCGCAGCGCTCGTCAGGCGACTCTTGCCATCGGGGGCGTTGGCGTCGTCGAGCAGCTGATACTCGGGCGCACTCCAGTAGATGTGGTCGTACTCCTCGGTCCCGCGGTAAAAGATCCCGGCGTTACCGCCCTTCGCGATCTTCCAGTCCAGCGTGAGCTCGAAGTTGCCGAATTGGTCGGCGGTCAGGATGTCACCGACGCTGCCGTCCTTCGTGAGCGTCCCGCTCGCGGCGCGCCAGCCGTTAGGCACGGCGTCTGACTTGTAGCCGCGCCAGCCCTTCGTGGTCGTACCATCGAACAACAGCCGCCACCCGCCAGCGCGTTCGGCCGACGTCAGCATGTTCGGCGTGCCCTGCTTGGCCGTCGCCGCGGCACCGGCCGCGGCGCCGACGGTGGCGCCGCTCACTTGAGCGTACCCAGCGACCGCAGTCGCATTCGCGAGAACGACGGCCGACAACAGTCTTGCTACGACTCGATAGCGCATCGGGCTGCTCGGTTGGTGACGGGTCGGAACGACGGGCCGCGCGCGCCATGGCGCGGGCCTGGGATTAGAAACGCTGGCTAGAGATGCGCCGCCGCCTGTCAGCCGACAAGGGGCACAGCGATGGCCGATCGCAGCCAGGACGAACGGGCGCACAACGGTCCCGGTCCAGCTCGGACAGGCTCCGACGAACCGACCGCTGCGCGACCCCACGTCGCCGAGAATCGTCTGTCTCCAGGAGCCATTGCCTGGAGACTTTTGTGGTCCGAAAGGGCGTGCTGACAATCGCGTTGGCGTGGGTCGCATGGCAGCCTGCGGTTGCCCAGAAATCCAAACCGGAGAACCCGGCGGCTAAGGAAGTTCCCTCGAACCCCACCACGCGGGTCGTCGAGAAAGTTCCGGCAATTCCCCCGTCGACTGATACGCTGGCCGCAATTTCGCGGCGAGGGCGTGCGCTTGCGGTTCGAGACAGCATCGCCTGGCTCGGTGCTGCCGCGATGACGTCGCTTTCATTTCCTGTCGACAGCATCCGAAGGTTGATCGTCCGACACTCCGACGATCGGTGGGAAGTGGCGTCCGGCACGTTGTCCGACGACGGCGCCGCATACCGCATCGCCGAGATCGCGACGCCCGGTATCCAGGCAACGTGGGCGTCGACCCTATTCGATCCTCCGGAGCCGGATACCGACTACTTCGCGAACGCCGCGCGGGCAATCGAAGCATCGATCGCCATCTTCCATCGACCGGAGGGGCGGCCATACATCGCGACAGCGATTCCCGCCGATGACGGCCCGTGGTGGCTGGTGTACCTCTACCCGTCGCCAACGACAACCGGATCGTGGCCCCGAGGCGGTGACATGCGGTGCCGCGTCTCCGGTGACGGCCGCGTGATCATCGAGGCGCGCCAACTGCACGACTCGATCACCGAGTACAGCGTGAGAACCGCCCGCCCTGCGAACGCGCTGATCAGTCGAGACCCGGTGGTATCGGGCGATACCCCCGAGGACACGGACGTCTTTCACGTCCTCCAACGCCGCCCGGCTATTCCGGAGCTCATGCTCGCGGGGAAATACCGATACCGCATCGACGTGGACGGGAGCATCAGGCTCCTACCTAACAACTAGCTGGTGAAAATCAAGTCAGTCGTTCACGATGGTCGCCGTTTGGACCGGCTGCGGTGCCACCGCAATACTCAGAAAAAGGGGAACGGAAACGGCCGGAAACAACGGATTCTGCGGATCGCTCCGCTTGTAGGAAAACTCCACTTGCAACGAGCCCTGAATTCTTGGGAACAGCCTCGGGCCGCATGAGATGAGCGTCCCGGGGCCGTCCCCTATCAAATCAGCGCGTTGCGAATTGAATCGTCCCGGCCTCGGAGCGATCCGGCCGATCAGTCGTTTCCGGCCGTTTCCGTTTCCCAGGCTGATTTGGATGCCAGACCAAGCCTGGTCTCCTCCCGGGATCAGACCCCGGCCGGTATTTAGGCCTGAGAACCATTTGGCAGTCTCTCGTGTCTCAACGACACCGCGACGAGGCCCGTTCCTTATCCGGGCCGTTCGCCTCGTCCCATGCCGGAGCTTGCGTCCGGTTGGGACTCTCGTAATCGTCAGAGTTCGCCCTCCGTAGCTCTGGGCGCTCAGCTACTCCTAGCAGTCGAGCCTCCCATGATCCGGATCCCTCGCACACGCTGGGTCGCCCTGCTCGCCATCATCGTGGCCGCCACCGGCGTCTCGGCTTGGTACTTCGCTCCTGCTGGCACGAAGGACGATTCCGCCGTGATCGCGCGCGTGAAGAAGGGTGACTTCCACGTCGTGGTGACCATCGCGGGCGAGCTGCGCGCCAAGAAGTTCGTGCAGATCCAGGGCCCGCTGAACATGCAACAAGCCGAGATCTGGCAGACCAAGATCTCGTCGCTCGTTCCCGAAGGCACCGTCGTCAAGGAAGGGGACGTGGTCGCCGAGCTCGATCGATCCGCCATCGCCGCAAAGCTTGCCGAGATCTCGCTCGCGCTGCAGAAGGCCGAGGCGCAGCTCACCCAGGCGCAGCTCGACTCCACGCTCAACCTCGCCACCGCGCGCGAGGACATGAAGACGATGGAGCTGTCGCTCGAGGAGAAACGCCTCATCAAGGAGCAGGCGGCCTACGAGTCACCAAGCATCAAGCGTCAGGCCGAGATCGACTACGAGAAAGCCACGCGTGCGCTCGCGCAAGCAAAGACCAACTACGTGACCAAGACCCAGCAGGCGGTCGCCAAGATGGCCGAGGTCGGCTCCGACGTGCAGCGCCAGCGGAACAAGCTCACGATCGTGCAGGAAGTGTTAGGCAACTTCACGATCAAGGCCCCTTCGCCGGGAATGGTCATCTACGTCAAGGAGTGGAACGGCAAGAAGAAAGGCATCGGTTCGCAGGTCAACGCGTGGGATCCCACCGTCGCGACGCTGCCCGACCTGGGCCAGATGGAGTCGCTCAGTTACGTGAACGAGATCGATGTCCGGAAAATCGCCGCCGGCCAGAAGGTCACCGTGTCGCTGGACTCCGATCCGACGAAGAAGTTGGCCGGCACGGTGACCGCAGTCGCCAATGTGGGCGAGCAGCGGCCTAACGCGGACTCGAAGGTCTTCGAGGTGAAGATCCTGCTCGCCCAGCCCGACACGACGCTCCGGCCCGGGATGACCACGTCGAACGCGATCGAGACGAACACCGTGAAGAACGCGCTCTACGTGCCGCTCGAGGCGGTCGCGGTGGATGGGACGACGCCGTTCGTCTTCAAGCGCGACGGCGCCCGCGTCACGAAGCAGCAGGTCGAAACGGG
>DATCGG010000078.1:0-6780 GCA_036509075.1 Gemmatimonadaceae bacterium | reverse complement strand
GCCGAGTCCCGATGTCCCGATGTCCCGATTCCCCCGTTGTTCCTGGTTATACGGACGCCCCTAGACCGCGTCAAGCGAGATCGAGCATGCCCTTGGCTACGAGTACCGACAGAGCGCCGAGGAAATCCGGCAGCGGAGCTGGCGATGCCGCGCGATTGTACGCCGCGTAGAGGTCGGGAACCTGATCGTACATCGGGGCCAGCGCCACGATGGTCACGAGGTCAATGCTTCTCAGGTACCGTACCCCATCGCGAAAGGCTGGGACGAACAGATGCTCCGCGAGCTCGACCCGATCGCCACGGACTGTCGGGCGATCCGACCGCCGCAGGGCATCGGACGGGCGGAGTCCGATCGACGCCCGCTGCCGAATCGCGTCGAACGCGGCGAGCACCGCCGGATCCCGACGCAGCGCCGACACATCCGGCTCACCATCGTCGCCCGCATCGGCCGCGGACCGCGCGCGCCAGAACTCCGTCGTTGCGTCACTCGCCACATCGCGCGACAGCTCGGCGAAGCGACGGCGGAGCGCGTCGCACATGGCGCGCTCGCGCGCATCGTACAACTCGAGCGCGGCTGACTGCATTGACTCGTCGACGAGCGCGGTGTGCACGACGACCGACGCGAGCCACGCCGACGACAGCGCCTTCTTTATACCATACGATGACAGTGGATCGACGAACGATGCGGCGTCGCCGACGAGGAGAACGCCAGGATCCGCGAACCGGGTCGCGTCGTACGACGAGGCATCCCGCGCGAATGGCGCGCCGGTGAGTCGAGCAGGGCCGCGACCCGATCGCACGAGAGAACCGATCCGATGTGCCTTCGCGAGCTCGGCGTGGTACACAACGCCAAACGTGTCGGCTGCCTCGGAGCGGCGGACGGATGTGAGCGACGGATCCACCATCGCCGTCACGTAACGTCGCGAACGCGACACCGGCACGGACCACGCCCAGCCCCCGTGATAGCTCTCGACGAGGGTGTGCGTCTCGTCGCCGAGCATGGTCCATCCACCGCGCCGTTCCCACACGCCCACGAGCGCGAGCGTCCTCCCGGCTGGGTCGGCGCGCCGCCACTGGCGCCGAGCGAGCAGGCCGGCGCGACCGGTGCAGTCGAGGACCCACCGCGCCGCGACAGAGCGTTGGCGACCCTGGGACTCGTAGTGCACGAGCTGATGGGCGTCGCCGTCAGCGCCGCGCGCGACGTCCCGCACGATCGCGCGGCGCACGACTCGCGCGCCCGCCCGCTCGGCTTCCGCGAGCAGCACGGCGTCGAACGTGTCGCGCCGAACCTGCCAGCCTAACGATCCGGCGCCGAATGACTCCACGCGGGGTTCATCGCTCCCCCACCAGACGGTGTTGCCAGTTGCACGCACGAAGTCGGCGGCGTCCACCGCCCGCCGCACACCAATCCGATCGAGCAGCTTCCCAACGCTGGGCGGCAGTGACTCGGCCAGCGCGGGCCGGGCAGGTGCGCGCGTGACGAGGGCGACGCGGTGTCCATGGCTCGCGAGGAGCCGTGCGGCCGCGGCGCCGGCCGGCCCGCCGCCGAGGACGGCGACGTCGATCGATTCGCTCGCGTCGTTCGCTGGTCGTGGGATCGAGGCCTCGTGATGCAGAGACGCCAAACCGTCGTGTGGTGGGAATGCCGCGTCAAGGCTTTGGGCCTTGGCGATCATCGTTCTCGGCAGCTTCCGAAGCTCTGGCCCGGTATCAGACAGCGCCGTACCGTAGTGGCATGAGACTGACCGAGGTTAGGCAGACGCTTCCGAGCACCGTTTTCATCGTCGCCTGGCTCTCGACTTTCGTCGTGAGCTCCTACGCGCGCGGTCTGATCGCGCAGACTCCCGGTGTCCTGGACTCGGCCCAATTGGCCGCGATCTGGAAATCGGTCTATTACCCCATCTTCGATAGCGTGGTCGTATCGGCCGGGCTTTCGCGGCTCCGTTCGTCGGTGTTGCCGGAAGGACGGCGCGAAGTGCGGATCTGGGTCGGCGGCGGATTCACTGCCCCGGAAGACCGCGGTGGGAGTTCCACAACGAGCTTCGCTCACTCGCGGAAGGGAGCAAGGTCCCCTTCCAGCCTGCGAGCGACAGCACAGCGCGGTATGGCGTCGAAGTCGTCGGCGAGCTGACGCCGGAATGGCTCGCGCGCCGCTGGAATTCGAAATACACGCGAGTCCTACAGATCTTCCGTCTCGTCTCGGTCCGGCCTGCGCTCGACGGTGCGTGCCCAAACGCGCGGTGGGTGCGGGGTTCCTCTGATGCGGAATCCTATCGTCGCGTAACGTCTCGCTGCCAGAGATCAAGGCCCGCACCAGACGTTGAACTTGACCTGTGCGAAACCGCCCGGGGGCATGCGGATGCTCGCGGTTTCGCTGAATAGAGCGCCAGGGCCGGAGTTGACCAAGCAGCCGTGGGTTTTCAGTGTGACGGTGTGGACGCCCGCCGGGAATTGATCGAGCTCGATCAACCCGTTCGGCCTGATCGAGCCCGCCGCTTGGCCATCGATCAGCAAGGAAAAACCGATCGCCAATTCATCGATCGTTGCGGCTCTCGAAAAAGTAGTCGAGACGCTTAGCCGGAGCCTTCCAGGGGTTTTCGTGGAACACACCACGCCAAAGGCGACTGTGGTCGTCTCGCCTGCTGTAACCACCGCAACTCGCTGCGTGGCCAGCGCGGGATCCTGAAGCTTGCAGTGCTGCGCGAGGTTCTCGAGTGAGACGTAGTGCTGACCCGGGGCCACCGACGAGAAGGTCAGCTCGCCGACCCCGCCAACGCTCCGGGTATACTCCGTACCGGTCGCGGCGTTTTTGCTCACGACCACCAGGTAGCCATCGGGGTCGAGGGAGTCCCCCTGCGTCGCGACGCTCACGGCTATCACGCCCCGTGGCGGCTCGATTGGCCCAGCCGGGCCGGAAGCGTCCGGCTGGCACGCGGCAGACAGCAGGATGACGATGGCGAAGCTGGGGCGGAGGGAGCACATGGCGTTCGGCTCCGGTTAAAGTCGACGAGCCGGAACACGTTTCCGACTGACCTCGTCGAGGCTCGTTACGACTATTGGTAGGGAGCCGCCGTCAACGCCCGATCAGACGAAAGTCAACTCGGACGCTCCAGTGGGACCCAACGTACGTCATTTCTCGGCTTGCCCGCGACAGGGTTTCCGACAACAATTGCTAGCGAGTCGCCGTCGACGCCCGATCAGACGACAGTCAACTGGAACGTGCTCCGGCTTACGACCTTCGGCGGCGTCCGCCTGACGCAGGGCCGGGAGGATTTGACGGGCGCGGCGACGCAGCCCCGCCGACTCGCCATCCTGGCCAGGCTCGCGGTCGCAGGCGATCGCGGCGTGAGCCGGGACAAGCTCCTCGCCCTGCTCTGGCCGGAGAGCGAGATGGATCGGGCGCGTCACGTCCTCAACCAGCTCCTCTATGCTCAGCGGCAGCTCTTTGACGAGGACTCGCTTTTCCTCGGAAAGAAGCTGCTGCGGCTCAACCCGACACTGATCTGGACGGACGTCGCCGCGTTCGAGGTCGCGCTGAGCGAACAGCGCGTGGAAGATGCGTTAGGCTACCATCACGGTCCGTTTCTCGACGGCTTCTTTCTCGGCAACGCCCCACAGTTCGATGCGTGGGCCGAGGCGCAGCGGGAGCGCCTTCAGCAACGCCTCCGCGAGTGTCTGGCGCAGCGCGCCGCACGGCTGGAGGCCACTCACGAGTGGGAAAGCGCATCCCGATGGCGACGACATGTCCTCGATCTCGACCCGCTCGATTCCCATGCGTCGCGAAAGTTGGCGGAGGCGCTCATCGCGGCGGGCGATCGGTCCGGGGCCATTCGTTCCATTCGCCGACACCGCGAGCTGTTGAAGACCGAGCTCGGGCTGGACTTGGATCTCGGGTTCGCGCGTTGGCTGGAGGATCTCGAGCGATCCCCAACGCATCATTGACGGGTGGGCAGTCGCGCCCACCCGTCGTGGGTCAGACGTCAGTCACACACGCGCTCGCTCGTGTTGCGGAATGACGTCATCGTGCCGTTGGCGTCGATCGTGAAGTGGAAGATGTTGGTGACCCGGAAATTGGGGAGTGATCCCTGGCTGATGAAGCGGCGAAGGAAGACGGCCGTGTCGTTAATCGGCAGCCCGCTTGCGCCCACGTTGAAGCTCTCGTTCTGCGTCTGCGCGAGATGGTACATGGCGCCCGTCACGAGGCCCACACCGTACGAGCCCTTGTCGTGGAACGTGAACGTGCCATGAAAGCCGCCGTTCGCGTCGATCCTTTCGTGCAGGATGGATTCCTGGCGCAGGTGCCACTCGACCGGCTCGCCGGTGCAGCCGCGCGGTACCGGGAAGACATCGGTCTCCTCGATCTCTACGCGCTGTACATCCTGCGCCACGGTCAGTGATGGCGTTAGGCGCTGGGCCGTTGGGCTGGTGGCTGCATCGCGACATCCGAGCACCGCGACCGTGAGGGCCGCAACTCCGAGGTAGGCTTTCATTCGGTGGCTCCTGGGTGAGATCGCTGTCGGCGGTTGGGGTGGAGGGTGATCTGGCTCTTACGGATTCGTGAGCCGAATCGCGAACGAGAAGTAGAAATCGCCCTGATTCACGTTCGTCGTCGTGTTCTTGCTTGTGACGTACTTGATCAGTCGGGCAACGTTCCGTTGCGTGACGCTCCCGTTCGCCGCCGTATCGGCGGCGCTCGGGGTGAGCTTCCACTCGGTGCACGGCGCCGAGCCGCTCGCGGGCGTTAGGCATGTCACGTTCGCCCAGTGTGTTTCCGGCGCGCCGTCGGGATCCGCGCCGGTGGGATACGGGTTCATCTGCACCGCGTAGCTGGTCCCGCCGGAGGTGAAGGCGATGTGCAGCGGACACGGCATGGTGGCGCCCGGAGCGAGCAGCCACATGCTGGAGTCGTACACATTGCACTTGGAGATCGCGTGGACCTTGTACAGCCCCGATGGAACGGCGATCGGGTCCCCGCCATTCGGACCGGTACCCCCAACGGGCCGGCCAAAGTCCAGGAACAGCGTCCGCGTCGAGTTGCGTGGGTTCTGTGAATCCAGAACCCATGCGCCGATCGGTTGAATGACCGAAGTCAGCGTGTTGGAGTTCCTGTAGACCCCGAGCCCATCACTGCGAATCTGCAGGCTGGTGGCGACGTCGACGTCGGAGTCAGCGACGTACGTGCTCACCGGCGTGTCAGTGTTGCCGCGTGCCTGCGCGAGGATGAGCTGCCTTGGCTCGATCACCGAGGTGCTGTCCGTCGCGCAACCCGCGAGCGTGACGGCAAGGGCGGCGACAATGCCGCATGCCGCCGAAGCATGGCGCGTCGAGTGGTACATGGAGTCCTCCGACAGGGTGGCGCAATCTGTTCACGTCTGAGATGCAAACACGGATGGACGTCCGCTGCTTTGCGCTGCCTAACGCACACGCGGTTTGACAGACGACCTCGCGAGTGGTATGATCGCCACTCACCCTTCCTTATTCGCGCGGTCTCGGCGAAAGGCGGAGTAGATGCCTGCTCTACCCGGCGATCTCCAATCCCTCGTCACAGCCACAGACCGGGCCGTGCGGGATCGCGCGTGGGCCGATTTCCTCCGCCAGCACAGCAACGTGATCCTTCGTGTGGCGCGCGCGATGGGCGGCGGGCACGACGCGACGATGGATCGGTACGCGTACGCGGTCGATGCGCTCCAGCGTGACGACTTCAAACGACTGCGCGCCTACGATCCCGATGGCCGTGGTTCCTTCGACACGTGGCTCGCGGTCGTCGCACGGCGGCTGTGCATGGACGAGCACCGTCACCGCTACGGCCGCGCGCAGAGCGACGACGCGGACGCCGAAGCAGAGCGTGCGACGCGTCGCCAACTGGCAGATCTCGTGGGCAACGAGCTGGGACTCGACACGATCGAGGGCAACACCGACACGCCGGACGTGCAGCTCGAGCGCTCAGAGCTGCGCGCGGTGCTCGATTGCGCGTTGGCGCAGCTCGACGTCACCGAACGATTGATCCTGCGCCTGCGCTTCGAGGACGCCGTCTCCGTCCCGGAGATCGCTCGGCTTCTCGGCATCGATTCGCCGTTCAAGGTCTACCGCCAACTCGACAAAGTATTGATGACAGTGCGACGGCATCTCGAAGCGGCGGGGATCCACGATGCGTCGACCTGAGCCCGGTCGCGGCCGAACGGGCGACCCATCCGGTTGGCCGAGCCGCTCATCAACAGTTGGGGCGCGCAAGTCTCGCCCATCGCATCCGTGCAGTTGTGTGGAACGAAACGAGGAGCAGAACGCGTGACCGGTCCAAACGGGCACCCGACCGAGATCAACGGACTTGCGCATCTGTCCGACGCCGAGCTCGCCGGCTACCTGGACCACGACCTGTCCGACGCCGAGCGGCGTCGCGTCGAAACACACATCGACGAGTGCGCGGCGTGCCGGCGCGAGATCGTCGCTTTGCTGCCCATCACGCATCCTGGTGAGTCTGCCGACAGCAGGATCGTCCACCGACCGAGGCGCTGGTGGATCCCGGCAGCCGCGGCGGCCGTCATCGCTGCGATGGCCGTGCCACGCCTAACGCGTAACGCACCGGGCCCGGACGTACCCCAACGTGCGCGCCCCGTCGCGGAGGCCGGCAGCCGGTCGCGACTCGCCATCGTGGCCCCCGCGGACGATGCCACCGTCGCAGGTCCTCTTGTCTTCACCTGGCGATCCACGAACGCCGACACCTACCGCATCGTCCTCCTCACCGACGACGGCGCCCCGGTGTGGACGAAGGACACTGGCGATA
>DATCGG010000077.1:0-21356 GCA_036509075.1 Gemmatimonadaceae bacterium | reverse complement strand
GACATCGGGACTCGGCCGGGATGCCATTAGCGCCGAGGAGACTTCCTCCGCAGTAATAGCAGCCGGCCGAGTCCCGATGTCCCGATGTCCCGATGTCCCGATGTCCCGATGTTCGCGCCCCGAGTCCGTCAGTTCCGAGAGTCGCGGTAAAGCGCGCGGAGCAGCTTCGTCAGCATGCTTCCGATGGCGGTGATACGCGTGAATGCCTTGGCGCATTCTTGTTCGCCGAGGCGCTTGCAGCGAATGGCGACATACAGAATCGACTCCACCTCGAGCAACGACCCGCGCGCGATTGAGACGTGGTGCGCATACTCGAGCCGGTGCACGCGCCCGTTGCCCTCGGCAATGTTCGATGGCACCGACAAAGCAGCGCGGCAAATCTGGTTCGCCATCGCGAAGCGGCGGCCGCGGACCAGCTTTTCTGCTAGCTCGTCGACCATCGCGGCGAGTTCAACGCCGCGCTGCCAGACGTCGAGATCCTTGTAGCTGCGTACCGACATTGAACACCACCCTGTTGGTTCAGGGTGGCTAACCTGGGTGCAGGTTCATGTTGGCCCGGCATCAGACCGCTTCATCCCGGCCCAAACTATTGCACCCCGCCGAGTCCCGATGTCCCGAGTCCCGATGTCCCGAGTCCCGATGTCCCGGCAGCATCATTGCTTGACGAAATGCGCAATCCCGCCAAACCCGCGATAGCTCCCCACCAGCGTGTCGCCACGAAGCTCACCCCTGAACACCTCCACCGTGTCAGCGGATGACCAGTTTCGCAAAAACGACAGCTCGACCTTGCTCTTGGTGATGGTGCCGAGCAGGCCATCGATCGGCTCGTTAGGCTGCGTGAAGGTGGGCCGGCGCTCGAAGCGGCCGGAGAGTGCATCGCCTTGATCGCTCCGTGAGGACGGCGACTCCACGTACAGATGCAGCGCCAGGTATGGGGTTGTCTCCGCTTCGAGCGCCGTCCCCGCGAACTTGAACGTGCCCGCGATCGGCTCCGTCTGCGGCGCCACGACCTCGTAATTCACATACTTGAGCCGCACGAGCGACCCGAACACCCCGATCCCGCCGCGCACGCGATTCACGAGACCCGAGCCGGACAGTGCATCGTTATGCGTCCGGTACCAGTCGTAGTAGTTCGAGTCCACCGCCGACACCGTCACCGCTTGCGGGAAACCCGGGATGAAGATGTGAGGCAGCACCGTGACGTCCACGTTGCGCAGTCCCCCGGGGAGACGAACGCGCGTGCTGTCGGTGAAGAACGACCGCGGCCCGAACGGCGTCTCGATCCGCACGAAGTAGCTGCGAGCCCCCGGGGATTCCGGCCACTCGTAGACGACGGTGTCGCGTGAACGGTCGAACGTTGCCTGCTCCGCCACAACCATGGCGGCGCCCGCCGGCACGGACGTCTCGGCCGACAGAGCTTCGCCCCCGACCGTTTGCACCGAGAGCCGGTAGTTCCCACCGGCAATGAGTTCCGCTCCAGGCAACGAGAAGCGATAGATGCCTTCGCCCTTGCGGTCATCTCGAACGCGGCTGTCCTCCACCGCCGTCAACGTCTGACCATCCGGCGTCGTCAGTGTCACGATCGCCCCCGACTCGGCCACGCCTTCATCGCTGACGATGGGGTCCGCGAGGTCGAACGGCGGCGCGAACATCTGCACCGTCCCGTTGCGCGTCCGCTCCAGCAGCACCACCTGCGAGGACGCGCTGGCACTCAGCACGCCATGCAGCGACACCATGGAGTCCGTCGGCGGGATCCCGACCTTCTCGATCTCGCAGGCGGAGACCGTCACCAGGAGCGCGGCCACCGCGGCGCGAATCCGCACGCGAACGCGATCAGAAATCAATGCGCACCCCCACGCTCGGCACGATGGGAAACTGTGAGATCGCCTTGCGCGTCGGAGTATCCGTGGAATAGTCGTAGCGGTAAATGAAGATGTTCTTCGCGTTGTAGGCGTTCACCACGCTGACGTACGGCGCCACGATCCCACCCAGGATGTGGAATTCCCGCGACGCGTCGAGGTCGAGGCGATGGTTGGCGGGGAAGCGCGCCCCGTTGTGCGGTCCGCCTAACGGCTCGACGTAAATTGGCGGGTCGCCGGTGCCCCAGCGGTCCCGCGAGGGGTCGTACACGCGTCGGGCGACCTCGCCGACGATGGCCGTGTACGGGGTGCCGCTCGCGTAGCCGAATCGCGCGCCGAGTCGATAATGGGAGAGCCGCCACATTGCCACGACATCGAGGTCGTGTCGTCTGTCGTGCCCGGGGGCCCACGTCACACCGTCGCGCGTGCGCGAGCTCACGCCGTACGTGTAGGAGACCCATCCACCCAACCCGGTCGCGGGCTGATAACGCGCGATCATGTCGACGCCGTACGACCGCCCCTGGTCCGTCAAAAACTCGTCGCCGCGGATGCTCGGGTCCTCGGACCAGTTGGCTTCCATCACGCGATCGTAGTGCTTGAGGTACCCCTCGACACGAACGCTGCCGCTGGAAATCCGTCGCTCCACCCCCGCAACCCAGTGCCATGCGGCCGCGACCGGCGTGAACGAATCGCTGGCGACCCAGACGTCGAAGTAGCGGAGCGGTCCGTCGCCCGCGAGTGAATGCATCCACTGCGTCGCGCGTCCGGCCCCAACCGTGAATGCGAGATCCGACGTCGCCAGGAACTTCACCGTCACGCGCGGCGAAAGCGCAGCCCAGTCGCGGCCCGTGAGCGCCTCGGCGCGCAGCCCGGCGTCCACCATCCAGCGCGACGACACCCGCCACAGGTCCTCGATCCACAGCGCTGCCGACGTCGGTTTCTGCACGATGTCGAAATCGGTCGTCCCGGTTTGTGACGAGCTCGAGGAGTAACGGATGCGATGCGTCGCCAGCTCGTAGCCTAACGACGGGTCATGCTTCGTCCGATGCGCGTGCAGCGACCCGGCGAGACGGAAATCACGAACCTGGTTGCGCTGTGCGAACGCACCATCGCCCACGTCCAGCAGGGTCGAGAAGTTCGACGTCGACACGCGCTGCTCGAACGTTGCATTGTCCCCGAGACTCCAGCCGAACAATGGAACGCGCGCGTCAGGCCCGAAGTTTTTCGCGAGCGTCACGCCGATGACGTTGTTCCCCCAGTCGACGTCCCACTGCCCCTCGCCCGCGCGCGACGGCGTCGAGTCGGCGGCCAGCTCGGCAAAGTTCGCGTCGAGGACGTCCCGCCCCGAGTACCCGGTGATGGACACGCGCCAGTTTCCGGGCAGCGCGTACGCCGCGCGCCCGTGGAAGTCCGCGAAATGGTACGGGAGCACGTTGTTCGAGAACGCCGTAACGACGGCATCCGCGTACGTGCGACGCGCGGCGAGGCTCCACGTGCCCCGCCCCCTCGCGAACGCGCCACCGATCCGGCCAGTGGCGGCGAGCGCCGAGAGATCCGCCGACACGTGTGTGCCGGGCCGCGTATCGTCCAGTGACCGGACATCGAGCACACTGGAAAGCCGGCCGCCGTATTGCGGCGGGAACGCTCCGGAAATGAGCTCGATCCCGCCAACGGTCGCATCCATGAATGTGCTGAACAGCCCGCCCAGGTGGAACGGGTTGTAGATCGGGAAGCCGTCGATGAGGATGAGATTCTGATCGGCCTCGCCGCCGCGAACCGTTAGGCCAGTGTTGAAGTCGTTGCGCGCGACGACGCCCGGGAGCAGTTGAACGGTGCGGATCACGTCGGGCTCGCCGACGCTCGGAATGCCGGCGATGGCGGACGCTCCCATGGTGATCGTCGCGACGTTAGGCCGGGTCACGAAGGTCTCGACGTCGGTCGGGACGGCGGATGTGCGCACAGTGGAGAGCACGTGCGCTTCCGGTTGGAGCGTGACATCCACGAGCACCGTGTCGTTCCCGCGAATCCGCAGGGCGTGATTCACGGCCCGGTAGCCGAGCAGGCGAACGCGTAGCGTCGCCGCGCCGGCCGGCACACCGCTCAGTTGATAGCGGCCGTCGGCCGCGGCAATGGTTCCGAGCGAGGTGCCCGCGACCGTCACCGACGCGCCCGCAGCGGGCGTGGTAGCGCCGCTGTCCGGTCGTATCAGTATCCGTCCCGTGACGACACCAGTGGATGGATTCTGCGCCAGGACGGCGGCAGGCAGGAGGCAGAGGAGAGTGAAACGTGCGCCAACGGCGGCGAATGACACAGGCGATGCGGGTTCGGGTCGCCCAATGATAGTCGCGAGCGATCAAAGGGGTCAGAGTCGTTTGAATTCGAGAGCTCGGAAAAGCCGAGCGCCGTGAATTCAAACGACTCTGACCCCTTTGATCCAACGCCTAACGGGCCACAGGCCTCGCGCGGTAGGCCATCCGCGTCATCTCCCGCGTCCCCCGAATGCCAACGGTAATGAACGCCAGGCCGACGACCGAAAATGCGACGAACGCCCACGGAATCACACTCCGACTCCGCAGCAGATACGCGTCGGCCGGGTTCTCGGGATCGTAGTACGCCGTGTACGTGTTCCCGACCGCGTAGCGCCCCACGACGCGACTGGCCCAGCTGCCGCTGCGACTTTCCCTGAGGGGCGTGACACGGCTGGCCGTGTACGATCGGTCAGCGACACGATAGCGATACACCACCACCGGCTCGTACGTGCTTCCGTCCGAGTCGCTGTGCTCGTCCACCCGCGTGCTCAGCACGGTCGCCGCCACGGGCTGAAAGACGGAGAGGCGTCGCTGTTCCTTCGCGAGCATGCGCGTGCCAATGGCGAGAAAGACACAGCAGAACGCGCCCATGAGCCAGAGGCCAACCCGACTCCGGCGAACGTTTCGCTCGTCCCGCGGCGTCAACGCGCCCGACCCCTGCGCGGGACTCGGCTCGAGCCTCAGGAACTCGCGCACGAGATCCACGACAGCCTGCTTCGAGGCGTGGCCGCTCGAGTAGTATGACGTCCACGGGATTCGCCGCTGGTCCGCGAGCGTCACCGAGATGCGGTACGTGTTCCCGTCGTTCGACGCCGATTCCTCGAGCGACACGTCCGCCACCTGATCCAGCGGGATGACTTGCCGCTCGACGCGACCGAATCGCTGCTTCGCGATGATGAAGACGCGCTCCGTCCTGCTGAACGCGAACGTCTTGCGCGCCGGAAGCGCGACGAGCAACGCGCCGCCAAGCACGATGAGCGAGCCGATCACAATCGGAACGATGCCGCCGCGCCCTTCGGGCTGGGCCACACCTATGAAGATGGCCCAGCCGCCAAGCGCGACCAGGAAGACCCCCATGGCGCGGAGGGCGGCCGCGGAATCGCGGACGATAAGCTCTGTCGGAGTTCGGGCAACGATCTTCATCTTTCTCGGGTCGACCGTGGTGACGTTCCGCGCAGCCGCCAGCAAAGCGTTAGGCTTTCACACTCCACACGCCATTCCATGCCCATTCGGGTTTGTCTCGCCGGCGCAACAGGTTGGGCAGGCTCCGAGCTCGCACGGGCAATCGCGAGGCAACCGGACGTCGGCATCGTGTCAGCCGTTTCGCGTACGCACGGCGGGCGGTGCCTGAGCGATGTGCTCCACGACTCCCTGCTCGATTCCCCCGTCTACGGATCCGCGGCCGAGGCGTTGGCGGACGTTCCGTGCGACGTGTTCGTCGAATACACGAAGCCCGACATCGCCAAGCGCAACATCCTCGCGGCGCTGGAAAGCGGCGCCCACGTCGTGGTCGGCACGTCCGGCCTCACGGATGACGACTTTGCCGATATCGACGTCATGGCGCGCCGTCAGAATCGTGGCGTCCTCGCCTGCGGCAACTTCGCCCTGACCGTCGTGCTGTTACAGAAGTTCGCCGAGACGGCAGCGCGGCTGATTCCGCAGTGGGAGATCGTCGACTACGCGCACGACTCGAAGGTGGACGCGCCGAGCGGGACGGCGCGTGAGCTCGCGAGCCGGCTGTCGAAGGTGCGCGCTCCCGAGCCCACGGTACCGATCGACCAGACGGTTGGCCCCCGGGACTCACGGGGTACGACGCTCTCGGGGTCGCAGGTGCATTCGATTCGTCTTCCGCGCTTCGTGATCAGCGCCGAGATCATCTTCGGTATGCCCGATCAGACGCTGACCATTCGCCACGATTCGGGAAGCAGCGCACGTCCCTATGTCGACGGCGCGCTCATTGCCATTCGCCGCGTCTCGACGCTCGTGGGCGTCCATCGCGGACTCGACGCCGTGCTCGACCTGTGAGGCACACATGAATCGCCTGGCGCGACGGATCGCGACCACAACAGCGCTCACGCTCACGCCGCTGGTGCTTGCCATGTGCCGCGGCGAAACGCGCAATGATGACACCAACTACGACCACGTGATGTCGTTCGACACCACGCGCATGCGTCTCGCGCGCACGAACGACACGCTGGCGCTGCACGTCGAGCTCGCCGTCAAGCCCGAGCAGCAGAGCATGGGCCTGATGGAGCGACGGCGCTTGGCCAGCAATGCTGGGATGCTGTTCGTGTACGACAGCACACAGGCGCCAGATGCCAGTTTCTGGATGTACCGGACGCGCATCCCACTCGACATCGCGTTCGCCGACTCCGCCGGTGTCATCCGGAGCATTCGCTCCATGGCACCGTGCCCCACTGATCTCCCCCAGGCCTGCCCCAACTATAGGCCGGACGTGCCGTATCGGTATGCGCTCGAGGTGAACGCCGGCTATTTCGCTCGCCACCGCATCGTGGTTGGCAATACGCTCGTGCTGAGCGACCTGCCCTCACCCGGCACGCGCAAACCGTAGGCGCGGATTCTGCCGCGTACATTTCGGCATGACTGTTTGGCGGCTGGAGCAGGTCCTTCGGTCGGACCGCCGCCCCGCGCCGCGTACGCGTCCCCAGGACCGTTAGGCATGCCGACTCCCACCATGACCCCCCAGCGTCGCGGCGGCCAACCAACGCCGCCGTCCGGCTCACCGACGCCCGGCACACCAAAGGCTGGGACGCCGCCCAAGCCGGCCATGCCGCCGCGGCGGGCGTGGCTCACGTTCCTGGCGATCCTCGCCGCGAACTTTCTGCTCATGCGGTACTTCTTCCCGTCCGCGAACGCGCCGGTGAAGGTGCCGTATACGCTGTTCAAGCAGGAGGTCACGAAACGGAACGTCCGCGACATCTACAGTCGCGGCGAGAGCCTGACGGGACACTTCCGCTCACCAGTGACGTACCGCTCGCCGAAGGACAGTGCCGCCGGCGTGCAGGCGAAACCCGTGACGTCGTTCGCGACGACGCTTCCGGCATTCGTCGATCCGGGACTCGAGTCGCTCCTCATCGAGAACGGCGCGCAGATCTCCGCGGAGGCGCCCGACGAGGGCGGGAACCCCCTCACGTCGCTTCTGTTCGGCTTCGGCCCGACCATCCTGATCTTCGTCTTCTATTTCTGGTTGTTTCGGCGCGCGCAGCAGGCAGGCGGCCTCGGAGGCGGCGGGCTGCTCGGAGGAATCACGAAGAGCAGCGCAAAGCGCTTCGATCAGCAACAGGATGCTCGCGTCACGTTCGACGATGTGGCCGGAATCGACGAAGCGGAGAACGAGCTCGTGGAGCTCGTGGACTTTCTGCGAGACCCCGGCAAGTACACTCGGCTGGGGGGAACCGCGCCCAAGGGCGTGCTGCTCGTCGGGGCGCCAGGTACGGGCAAGACGCTGCTCGCGCGCGCCGTCGCCGGCGAGGCCGGCGTGCCGTTCTTCTCGATGAGCGGCTCGGAGTTCGTGGAAATCATCGTGGGCGTGGGAGCCGCTCGCGTTCGCGACCTGTTCAAGACGGCACGCGAGAACGCACCCGCCATCATCTTCATCGACGAGTTGGATTCCATCGGGCGAGCGCGCGGGCAGACGGTCATTGGCGGGTCGAGCGAACAGGAACAGACGCTCAACCAGATCCTCACGGAGATGGATGGCTTCTCGAGTCGCGAGGGCATCATCGTCCTGGGGGCGACGAACCAGCCGGATGTGCTCGACAAAGCGTTGTTGCGACCAGGGCGCTTCGACCGCCGCGTCATCGTCAACCTGCCGGACAAGACGGGCCGCGAAGCGATCCTCAAGGTTCACACGCGCCGCGTTCCGCTCGGGTCGGACGTTCGGCTGGACGAGATCGCGAGTGCGACACCGGGGCTCGCCGGCGCGGACTTGAGAAACCTCGTCAACGAGGCGGCACTGCTTGCCGCTCGTCGCGATCAGAACGATGTGCGCCAGAAAGACTTTTTCGATGCGCTCGAGAAGATCGTGCTCGGCCCCGAGCGCCCATTACTCATGACTCGACCGGACCGTGAGCGCATCGCGTACCACGAGGGCGGCCACGCCATCCTCGGACTCGTAGTGCCGGGTGCCGACCCAGTGCATCGCGTCACGATCGTCCCGCGCGGTCAGGCGTTAGGCGTGACGTACCAGCGCCCCGACAGCGATCGCTACAACTACCCGGAAGAGTATCTGCGCGCGCGCATTGTCGGCATGCTCGGTGGCCGCGCCGCGGAGGAGCTCGTGTACGGCACGAAGACCACGGGTGCCCAGAACGACATCGAGCAGGCCACCACCCTCGCGCGGAACATGGTCACGCGTTGGGGGATGAGCGAGCGACTCGGGCTGGTGCAGCTGGCTCCGCGCGAGAACCCGTACCTCGCGAGCCTCGACGGCACCGGCTCGTCGAAGATAGTCAGCGAGGAAACCGCCCGGGTCATCGACGCCGAGGTGCTGCGGATCATCAGCGAGTGCCACGACGAGGCGCGTCGGCTCCTCGGGGTGCACCGCGGCGCGCTGGAAACGCTCGCGCACGCGCTGCTCGAGCGCGAAACGCTCGATGAGCGCGAGATTCTCGAGGTGACCGGACTTCCGGCCGCGCCAGCGCTCCCGCTTAATCGAGTGCCGGCCTGACCGCTGCCTTCCGGGATCAGGCCGGTCCTCGCGTGACAGGTCCTTGGCGGCGGTCCTCGTGGCGCCGTTCGGCCTGGCGTCGCTGTGCCTCGCGCCGCTCGGCGTGCCGTCGCTCGTTCTCGAGCCAGGTCATCGCCGTATCGGTGGGCTCAGCAGTCCGGGCAACCTGGAGCAACAACACCAGGCGCTCAATCGGCAACTCCGTCCAGTCCGGCGGAATCGGCGCAAGCCGGCAGCGATCGGTTCCGCTGTCGAAGGTCAGCCAGCCCCGTCGGTATTCCTCCGTGAGACCAATGGTGCTTGCCGGGATCGTGTCCCAAACTATCCACCGGGTACCGGCCTCGTCATCGAATTCTCGTAGTGCCATGCACGACGCCAATTGCACGGGTCAAGCCACGACTGCGAAGCCGGTTCGGACGGCGAAGTTGGCGCTGTGTCGGTGCCTCGGAGACGGGGGGTTATGGGCTGCCGGCGACCGGACGCTGGCTGATGTACCGGTCGTCGCGCTTACCGCACCGGACGCAATGCCGCCGGCGGCGCAGCTCAACGACCTCGGCAACCTGCCGCCGCGAGGGTGCCACGGCACCGCCCGGCCGCACGGTCTCGTAGGGCGTCCACGGGCTCCAGCGATGGAGCAGCCAACAGCGCGTGGCCGCCTCGATCGCCTTCCCGGACTCGTGCGGGGTTGGCCGGCCCGCCGGACCGCCTGCCTGAGCATCGTGCCTGCGAGGTTTGGAGGCGTCCATGCGGCTGGGCCGTTGGTTTGGACTCTAAATATTGATGGATGGGACCGGAAACGGTCAAGGGCCACCGGTCGCGTTAGGCGCCAGGGAATCGAGGCTCGCTCGGGCATGGCAACGGTCGGCACGTGACCACGGTGCTTCAGGATTCAGTCCAGGCGGCGCTCGCGAACGCGTACACGCTCGAGCGCGAGCTGGGCGGCGGCGGCATGAGCCGTGTCTTCCTCGCCGAAGAGCGCGCGCTCGCTCGGCGTGTAGTCGTGAAGGTGCTGTCGCCGGACCTCGCCGCGGGAGTCAGCGCCGAACGGTTCCGGCGCGAGATCCTGCTCACCGCGCGCCTGCAGCACCCGCACATCGTGCCCGTCCTCACGACTGGCGAGGTCGACGGCCTGCCGTATTACACCATGCCGTTCGTCGACGGCCAGTCGCTCCGCGTGCGCCTGGTCAGGACCGGCGCGATGCCGGTGGCCGAGGCCGTTGGGATCCTGCGCGATGTCGTGCGGGCGCTCGACTTCGCGCACGGACAGGGCGTTGTTCACCGGGACATCAAGCCCGAGAACATCCTCCTCGCCGGTGACAGTGCGACCGTCACCGACTTCGGCATCAGCAAGGCGCTGGACGCATCTCGCGCGCCGGGTCGCACAGGCGCGCTGACCGAGCTGGGCTTCGCGATCGGAACGCCACAGTACATGGCGCCGGAGCAGATCTCCGCGGACCCGGATGTCGACCATCGCGCCGACCTCTACGCGCTCGGCTGCGTCGCCTATGAGGTGCTCGCGGGCGAGTCCCCATTCGCGGGCGTGAGCCCAACGGCGCTCCTGCGCGCTCACCTGGTTCAGAATCCGGAGCTGATCAGTGCGAAGCGCACCGATGTTCCCGAGGCCTTGTGCACGTTGATCGCGGGCCTGCTGTCGAAGGATCCCGCCAACCGGCCGCAAACCGCTCGCGACGTGCTCGCGATTCTCGACGGCACGGCGATAACGCCGAGCGGAAACGTGTCGAGCGTCGCACTTACCGGCGAAATGAAGAGCGTCGCGGTACTGCCGTTCACAAACATGAGCGCCGATCCGGCGAGTGAGCATTTCGCGGATGGCCTCACCGATGAGATCATCACCGACCTCTCGATGCTCAGGACGGTGCGGGTCATCTCGCGGCAGTCCGCGATGCGGCTCAAGGGAACGGACAAGGATGTGCGGACGATCGCGCGTGAGCTTGGCACGCGGTACGTGCTCACCGGCGGCATTCGTACGGCCGGCTCGAACCTTCGCGTGACCGCGCAGCTCGTCGACGCGACCGCGGACACGCCGCTCTGGGCCGACAAGTATACCGGAACGCTGGATGACGTGTTCGACATCCAGGAACGCCTGTCGCGTCAGATCGTGGAGGCGCTGCGCGTCCGCCTAACGCCTGACGAGGACCGGCGCATCGCCGAGCGGCCGATCGCCGACATGCGGGCGTACGAGTTCTACCTGCTGGCTCGGCAGCAGATCTGGAGCTTCACCAAACCGTCGCTCGAGCGCGCGCTGCAGCTCATTCGTCAGGCGCAGGACCTGGTGGGCGAGAACGAGCTCCTCCTGGCGGCCGAGGGCATGATCTACTGGCAGCACGTGAACGTCGGCCTCGTGCCGGTCGACCAGTACGATGAATACCTCGGCAAGGCCGAGGCGTGCGCGGAACGCATCTTCGAGCTGAACCCGCAGTCATCCAAGGGCTACGGACTTCGTGGCGCGATTCGAAACAACCGGGCCGACGCCGCCGGCTCGCGGGCCGATTTCAAGAAGGCGCTCGTGTTCGACCGCAACGATCCCGAGGCACTCCTCTGGCTCGGCTATCACTACGCCGTCGCGGGCCGGATCCCGATGGCCCGCGCGTTGATGGATCGACTGCAGCAGGTGGATCCGCTGACATCGATCAACCTCGCGATGTACGGGATCGTGGCCATGTGCGACGGCGACTACGTCGAGGCGATGCGATGGACGCAGCGGTCGGTCGAAGTGGACCCCGCCAATCCGACGCACCGCATGCTGCACGCGCAGACGCTCGCCGCCAACGGCCGGCAGGAGGAGGCGATCGCGATGCTCCATGGTGTGTCGAGCGACGCGCCCACCATGGGCTGGGCGAGACTCGCGTCGGCGTTAGGCTACGCTCTGGAAGGCGATCGCCAGCAGGTGCTGAATGTTCTCACGCCCGATCTGCGCGACGCCGCCCGGTGGGATGACATCTTCTCATGGTGGATGGCGGATTCCTTTGCGCTGGTTGGCGAGACGGAGGCCGCGCTCGATGCGGTGCAGCGCATGATCGAGCTGGGGATAGTCAACTACCCGTTTCTCGCCGAGCACGAGCCGTTCTTCTCGCGGCTCCGTTCCGAGCCACGATTTGGTCAGCTCATGGAGCAGACACGCGAGCGCTGGAACGCGTTCGAGCCCTGAGGTGGTGCGATGGCCCGCAACATCGTGATCTGCTCCGACGGTACCGGCAACTCCTTCCGGCGACACGAGTCGAACGTCGCTCGAGTCGTCCAGCACCTTGCCCTGGACGACCACGACGCACAGGTCGTCGTCTACGACCAGGGCATCGGCACCGATGATCGGCGATGGCAGGAGATCGAGCACTATGCCAACACCGTGAGCGACCGGTCCGCGCTCGAGGTGCTCCACGCACCTAACGAATCCCGTTTTCGGCCCGTAGAAGGCGCTTCGCTCGTCTTCGGTCTTGCTTTCGGCTACGGCCTCGCCGAGAACGTGCGGCAGATGTATCAGGCGCTGGCGCGGCTGTACGACGAGGGCGATCACATCTTTCTATTCGGCTTCAGTCGCGGCGCGTTCACGGTACGCTCGCTCGCCGGCCTGCTCTATCGCTGCGGCCTTCCCGCGCGCGATCGCCACGAGGACAGGCGGCTCTTCGACCGCGCATGGGCGCTGTATCAGCCCATGCAGCCCGACCGCGACGCCATTGCGCGATTCCTATTGGCTGAGCACCAGCGCGAGTGTCGCGTTCGCTTCCTCGGAGTCTGGGACACGGTGAAGTCGTACGGCGGACTGCGACCTGTCATGCTTCCACATCTGAGGCACAACCCGATCGTGGACACGGTCCGGCACGCGGTCGCGCTCGACGAGCAGCGTGGTTGGTTCGACGTGACGACGTGGGGCCGCCTCGACCTGGACCGCGAGCCGGGCGCGGCGTGGTCGCGACTATCTCCGTCCGAGCGCGCGGCGATCGAGGGACAGGACATCGCCGAAGTCTGGTTTCGTGGCTGTCACTCCGATGTCGGTGGCGGGAATGGTGACGCGAAGACCGAGCGGATCGCTCTTCGTTGGATGTTCGGCGAGGCGCTGACGCAGGGCATCGGCGTGAGCGACGTCGGCCGTTCGCTGCTCGCGCCATCCCTGGAACCGGAGCGCGCCGAGATTCACGAGTCGCACACGGCTGCGTGGCGGGCGGTCGAGGTCGTGCCGCGGCTCGCGATCGACAACTCCGGGACCTGGCCGCGCCGGGTGCGCGCGCCGGCACCTAACGCGCGACGGGAGCCGCTGAAGCTCATGCGTAACGGCCGCGTTGCGATACACGCCAGTGTGGCCGCCTTAGAGGGTATTCCTACGGATAAGATGGTGTCAGTTCCGACGAACGACCTCGCCGCGCTCGAAGGCCGTTCATCCTTTCACCGTATTTCAGGCGCGCGTTAGCACCCCCAATTGTATGGTCGGAGCGCCGCCGGCATGCGTTCGCCTACAGTCAGTGCGAATGCGTGCCGGCGGGCACAGGTATTCACCAGGAGGCGCCTATGCAAAGCTCCACTTCGTTCGTATATCGCTCTGCCGTTGCCGCGGGACTCGTCGCAGTCGTCGCATGCTCGAGCGATAATTCTCCAACCACCCCTGTTCTGCCAACGGCGTACGCGGAGACCAAGCTCGTCGCCGATGACGCGTCACTGGGGGCAACGACGGTAGACGCGAACCTCGTCAACCCGTGGGGAATTGCGTTCAGCTCGGGCGGCACGATGTGGGTAAGTGACAACGGAACTTCGCTGTCGACGTTGTACGACGGGACCGGCGCGAAGCTCCAACTGGTCGTTGGTATCCCAAAGGCCGGCGGGTCGCCGGGTGGAAAGCCAACCGGGCAGGTGTTCAATTCGACGACCGACTTCCTGATAAACGGCGGCAACAAGGCCTTGTTCATTTTCGCGGGCGAGGACGGCACGATCTCGGCGTGGAACCAGGCCGCTGGCGCGAACGCAGTGATCGTGGCGGACCGCTCGGCCAATGACGCGGTGTACAAGGGCGTGGCGATGGCGTCGAACGGCGGCGCGAACTTCCTGTACGCGACGAATTTCAAGGGGAACTCGATCGACATCTTCGACAAGAATTTCGCCTATGTCTCGTCGTTCACCGACACATCGGTCCCGTCCGGCTATGGCCCGTTCGGAATTCACACGATCAACGGGCAGCTCTTCGTCACGTTCGCGAAGCAGAAAGCGCCCGACAACGAGGATGACGAGGCCGGTGTAGGAAACGGGTTTGTCGACATCTTCGACCCGGCCGGCACACTCGTGAAGCGCTTCGTGTCGAACGGGAAGCTCAACTCGCCGTGGGCGGTGGTTGCTGCGCCGTCGGATTTTGGCAGCGCGGGTGGCGATATCCTGATCGGCAACTTCGGCGATGGGTTGATCGGCGCCTACGATGCGACATCGGGCGCGTTTCGTGGTTTCCTGCACGACTCGAACAACGCGTCGCTGGTAATCCCCGGGCTGTGGGACCTGCAATTCGGCGTGGGGTCCGCACCGGCGACGAACCTCTACTTCAGCGCCGGACCGGACGACGAGACGCACGGGTTGATCGGTACGCTGACGGCGAAGTAGAAGGTACAGGTTACTGGAGTTGGTTACTGGTATTTGAACCCTCGGGATGCCTCTCCCTGCGGAATGCGCATCCCGGGGTTCAGTGCCTTGTTTGTTTCGCCTAACGCCCGGTGAATCCGGACCCGCTGGCGGCCCATCTGCGTCCGTGCCCACGCCATAGTGGACAATCGGCGTGACGCTCGAGACCTTCCAGCAGTCATACCATGTCCGAGTGCCTGGACGCCTGACTCGCGGTGCTCGAGCCGAACCGGCCGCCAGGGCGCTCGAGACCGTTGCACAGATTGCCGCCTTGATGCAACGTTGGCGTCGGCTGCTCTGCCCGCGTCCTCCCCCCAGGCGCACGTCCTCTTCCTGAGCATGAATGCCCGAACAGCTCGGCCGGTTGCGTGATGGTTTGGCAGGGCGGTACGAAATCGAGAGCGAGATTGGCCGCGGCGGCATGGCCACCGTCTACCGCGCGCGCGACATCCATCACGACCGCCCCGTCGCGCTCAAGGTCCTCCACGCCGAGCTCGCGGAATCGCTAGGAGCCGAGCGGTTCCAGCGAGAGATCCGCGTCGCCGCGAGCCTGCAGCACCCGCACATCCTCACGGTTCACGACTCGGGAACGACGGGCGGGTACCTGTGGTTCACCATGCCGTTCGTGGAGGGGGAGTCGCTTCGCGACCGCATCTCGCGCGAACGGCAACTGCCGATCGCGGATGCGGTCCGGATAACGCGTGAGGTCGCCCTCGCGCTCGACTACGCCCACCGGCACGGCATCGTCCATCGAGACATCAAGCCTGAGAACATCCTGCTGATCGACGGCCAGGCGATCGTCGCGGATTTCGGGATCGCCCGGGCACTCGGCGGCAGTAACGAGTCGCTCACCAGCACCGGCATGATCATTGGCACGCCGGGCTACATGAGCCCCGAACAGGCGGCGGGTGACAGGGCGATCGACGCGCGCACGGACATCTATTCGTTAGGGTCCGTGCTGTACGAGATGTTGGCCGGCGAACCGCCATTCACGGCCGCCACGGCGCAGGCGGTGATCGCTCGGCTGATGACCGAGTCGGCGCGCCCGCTCCCGAATGTCCGGTCGACCGTCTCGCGTCAGCTGGCAGGTGCCGTCGAGCAGGCGATGGCCAAGTCGCCCGCGGACCGGCCGGCGACGGCCGGCGACTTCGCACGACTGCTCGAGTCGACGGCAACCATGCCGGCTGCGGCACCAGCGGTGTCGCCCCGGCGCATGTCGTGGTGGGCCGCAGTGGCCGCGGCGGTCGTGATCGTAGGAGTCGTTGGCGGTGCCCTTGGCGTCCTGTGGTCGCGGACCCACGCCGCCCGCACCGGCGACCGGAAGATCGCTGTGCTTCCGTTCGAGAACGCCGGAAGCGCGGACGATGAGTACTTCGCCGACGGCATGACCGATGAGGTGCGAAGCCGCCTCTCGACCATCCACGGCATTCGCGTGACCGCGCGCGCGAGCAGCGCACAGTACCGCCGATCGAAGAAGCTTCCGCGCGAGATCGGCCGCGAGCTCGAGGTCCAGTACCTGCTCACCGGCACGGTACGCTGGTCGAAGACGAACGGGGTGAACCGCGTTCGCGTGACGCCGGAACTGATCGAGGTCGCGAATGCGGATACTCGATGGAGCCAGCCGTACGATACCGTGCTCTCGGACGTTTTCGCCGTGCAGGCGAGCATCGCGAGCAAGGTCGCGGAAGCACTGAACGTGGCGCTCGCGCCGCCGGTCGAGGCCCAGCTGGCGGTGCGACCGACGTCCAACCTCGACGCGTACGATGAGTTCCTGAAGGGAGAGCAGATCACGGGCTCGCTCAGCAACACGAACCCGCCGACGCTGCTGCAGGGATTGGAGCATTACGATCAGGCGGTGCGCCTCGATAGCACGTTCGCGCGTGCGTGGAGCGCGATAGCACGTGCACAGTCGATTCTCAGCTTCACCAGTCCGACCAAGGAGTCCGTCGAGCGCGCACGCGTAGCCGCGGAGAAAACGCTGCAGATCGCCCCCGACCGCGCCGAGGCACGGTTGGCGATGGGATCGTATCTGCACAACATCAAGATGGACTACGAGGGGGCGCGCCAGCAGTACCTCGAGGGGTTACAGCGCGACCCGAATAACACCGATCTCCTCGGCGCACTCTCGACCGTGGAAGTGACCCTCGGGAAATTCGACGACGCGTTGGCGCACAGGAAGCAGGCCGCACTCCTGGACCCGCGCTCCGTGAACACCACGCGGCGGCTCGCCCAATCGTACCACGACCTCCGACTCTTTGCCGAAGAGCAACCAGCGTGGGATCGCGCGCTCGCGCTCGCACCCGACAACCTGCCAATCATCCAGGCGAAGGCGATTGGCCTCTTGGCCCTCGGCCAGCTCGACAGCGTCCACGCGCTCGTGCACGCGAAGCTCGCGACGATCGACACGACCGCACTGCTCGTCCGCTTCTCGCTCTATCAGGAGATGATGTGGACGCTGCCAGGGGAGCTGTGGCCGAAGATCCTGAACCTCACGGTCAAGGATTTCAACAACGACAAGGGACACTGGGGACTCAAGCTCGGGCATACCTACCTGCTCCTCGGCGACACCGTGCGCGGTCGCATGTTCGGCGACTCGGCGCGGCTCGACTTCGAGGCGCGACTCAGGGAGTTTCCTGACCGCGCTCAGTTGCATGAGCTCCTGGGTCGGGCGCTCGCGTTAGGCGGCCACCGGGCTGAGGCCATCGCGGAGGCGGAGCGATCGCTGGCGCTCCGGGAGACGACGTTGGACGCGAGCCTCCGCCCGTACGTGCATTTCCAGGTCGCCCGCATCCTGGTCCAGAGCGGAGAATACGACAAGGCGCTGGATCTCATCGAGCCGCTGCTGGCCATGAACGGGTCGGACGTCACACCCGCAGTTCTCCGGTTGGACCCGACATTCAAGCCGCTCATCGGGAATCCCCGCTTCCAGCGGCTGTTGCGTTAGGCAATAGGCCGCGGTGCCCCATACGGGCCACGTCTACGTTGCTGTCTCGGGGTACGGCAAGCGGGTCGTGCCCGCGGCGATGCCGTTCGAGTTCGCTCGGGCCGACGACGAGGCGTTGGTTGCCACAGCAACGTCGGGTGATTCGCCACACACCCGACGTATTGCGACGGATGCACCGAGCGATCGCGATATGGCCAACCCGGTCGCGACGGTCATCCAAGGCCCGGAGCGCAGGGAATGGTGGATCGACACCGGTGGCGTGTACTCGGTGCCGCTGCCCAGAGGTTGGACAGTAATCGTCACCGGCGAGGTGTCTCCCGCCTTTTACCTCGTTCGAGAACCGGATTGCGCGATCTTCGTCCAGACCGCGCGAAACCGCCCCGCCCTCGATAGCCTCACGGCACCAGGACAGACGGTCGTCGCGCGCGGCGACGACGAGGTCGCCGACTGGGTCGAGCTGTCGTACGTTCACGAGGGTCGGCTTTGGCGACAACGACATGAGCTGCTGCGCGGCAACGCAGTCGCAATGATCACGGGCCAGAGTGCGGCCGAGGACTTCGCCCGCGTTCGCGAGATACAGCAGGAGCTCACTCGTCGCGTCGTGTTCGGAAAAACGATCTAGCGGAATGAGGCACCTCACATGCTTGCACGCCATGTCGCGGCCCTTACGCTCGCAACCGCCCTAACGAGCGTCGGTTCGCTCCCGTCATTCCTCCACGCGCAGGACTCGAGCGCACGCGCCCCTGTTCCCGCCACGCCGCGCACCCTCCGCTTCACCACGGACGAGGGCACGTGGATGTCGCTGGACGTTTCGCCCGACGGCCGTACGATCGTCTTCGACCTCCTCGGCGACCTCTACACGCTGCCCATCGCCGGCGGCACGGCCACGCGGCTCACTGACGGCCCGACCTGGGATTCCCATCCCAGGTTCTCACCTGACGGCAAGCGCATCGCGTTCATCAGCGATCGCACGGGGGCCGAGAACCTGTGGATCGCCGACGCGGATGGGAAAAATCCGCGAGCGGTCACTCGCGGCGATCGCGCCTGGTACGTCGCACCCGCATGGACTCCGGATGGGAGCGCGATCATCGCAACGCGCCGGAATGGGTTGCTCGTAAACGAGTCTGAGCTCTGGATGTATCCCGTCGACGGCGGCGCGGGCGTGAAGCTCACCGTGCCTGGCCGGTTCGCCCACGGGCCGGCGTTCGGCGGCGACGAACGCATGCTGTATTTCGCCGCGATCCCCGGCGCGACCGGTGCCCCGGGCGCAGCGGCGCCGCCGGGCATCATCCAGCATCAGCTCTTCACGCTCGATCGCACGACCGGACGCGTCTCGCAGCGCAGCGGGCACGTTGGCGGCGCAATAAGGCCGACGTTGAGCCGCGATGGTCGCTGGCTCGCGTATGTGGGAGGCAACGGCGAGAACGGCACAGCGATCTTCCTCCGTGATCTCGCGAGCGGCGACGAGCGTTTGCTCGCCGAGCGTGCCCTGTGGGCCGTGAGCGGACGCACGAGCGACTATATGCCCGGCTCGGCGTTCACGCCCGACAGCCGCTCGCTCGTGACGTCCCTCGACGGCAAGCTCTGGTCGATCGATGTGATGACGGGGCGCCGCACCGCGATCCCCTTCACCGCTCAGGTCGAGCAGCAGCTCGCGGAGCTCGTGCGAACCGAGCACCGGCTCGAGGACTCCGTGCTGACCGTGCGTCAGATCCGCGATCCCCGCGTATCGCCGGACAACCGTCGCGTGGTGTTCTCCGCGCTCGATCGACTGTGGATCGCCGACTTGCCTGACGAGGCTCCGAACGGGTCCGCGCCGCCAAAGGTCGTACCGAAGCGCCTCACGACGAGCGATGTCGGCGAGTTCTCACCAAGCTGGTCGCCGGACGGGCGGTCCATCGTGTACGTCACCTGGAGCGATTCGTTAGGTGGCGATCTGATGCGCGTCCGGCCGGTGGTCGGCAGCACGGCCGAGCGCGTCTCGCCGACGCGAGCGTTCTACGACAAGCCCGTGTACACGGCGGACGGCGCACGGATCGTGGTCGAGCGCGGAACCCGACAACAGCGCGTCAACAACCGCGACGAGCAGCTCCGCGCCCAGTACAAGGACGTGGATCTCGTCTGGCTCCCGGGAGACTGTGCCGCCACGCGCTCGGCGTGCGCCACGCCGCGCCTCATCTCACCCATCACGTTTCCGTCGAACTACGACGGTCTGCCGGGCGGCGCGCAGTTCGTCACCGGCGTCGATCGCGTGTATGTGTACGACGGCGTCGACGGCCTGATCTCGATGGCGTGGGACGGCTCGGATCGCCGGAGCCTGCTCAAGATGACCGGGTGGGCGTGGACGAGGGGGGCGGAGGAGTCCGCCGACGAGATCCTGATCGCGCCTAACGGGAAGCGGGCGCTCGCGAACGTGCGGACCAACCTCTATCTCGTCGACCTGGTTCCGTCCGGCAGCGACGTGCCGGCCATCTCGACCGCGAAGCTCGCGCAATCGCCGCTCCCCACCACGCGGCTCACGGAGGTCGGCGGCAGCTTCCCGAGCTTCACTGTGGATGGAACACGTGCCGTGTGGTCCCTCGGCCCATCGTTGTTCGTCCGCGATCTCGGGCGCCGTGCCACGATGCGGTACGATATCGCGCTCACGGTACCCAGGGATCGCCCGCAGGGCGCCGTCGTGCTGCGGAACGCACGCGTCGTGACGATGAAGGCGAACGAGGTGATCGAGAAGGCCGACGTCCTCGTCGTGGGTGACCGCATCGCCGCGGTCGGACCCAGCGGGACGCTCAATGTCCCGGCAGGCGCACGCAGCATCGACGCTACGGCCAAGACGATTCTTCCCGGCTACGTCGACATCCACGCGCACATGTGGACGTCATGGGGCGTGCACCGCACGCAGCCGTGGGAGTATCTCGCGAACCTCGCGTACGGTGTGACGACGACCCGCGACCCACAAACCATGAGCACCGATGTGATCACGCTCGGCGACATGGTGGACGCGGGCATGATGGTCGGCCCGCGCATTCTCAGCACCGCGCGCGGCATCTTCCCGGGCGACGATATCTCGAGCTACGCGGACGCGCGCAACATCGTCCGTCGTTATGGAGAGTTCTACCACACCGGCATGATCAAGCAGTACCAGACCGGCGACCGGAAGCACCGCCAGTGGATCAACATGGCCGCGAAGGAATTCGGCCTGAACACGACGACCGAAGCCGGCGATTTCCGTATGACCATGACGCTCGCGCTCGATGGCTACTCCGGTACCGAGCACACGATCATGCCGTTTCCGCTGTACAAGGATGTTGCGAAGCTCCTGGCGGCGAGCGGCATCACCTACACGCCTACGCTGATCGTTACGGCCGATCTCGAGGGGTACTTCAACACGCGCACGAACCCGTACGCGGATTCGGTGCTCACGCGATTCACGCCGCGCTGGGAGCTCGACGACCGCCTGCAGCGGGCGACGAGCTGGATGCGTGACAGTCAGCTTCGGTTCCCACGCGCTGCAGCGGCACTGACGACGCTCGTGCGCGAGGGCGCTCACGTCGGACTGGGGTCACACGGGAACCGGCAGGGGCTCGGGGTACACTGGGAGCTCTGGGGCTACGGGATGGGCGGGATGCCGAACCAGGACATCCTCCGCGCCGCGACGATCGTTTCGGCCGAAGCCATCGGTGTCGCGGCGGACGTCGGTTCGATCGAGGTGGGCAAGAAGGCGGATCTCCAGGTGCTCGATCGCGACCCGTTGAGCGACATCCGCAACACGACGAGCATCCGTTGGGTGATGAAGAACGGCAGGTTGTACGAGGCGGCGACGCTGACCGAGATCTGGCCGCGTCAGAGGCCGCTCGCGCGACTCTGGTGGGAGGCCCCGGCGGTCAACGCGGGCGCGCCATAGCGGCCTGGTAACTCCGGCTGGCGATGGCCCACCCACCGGA
>DATCGG010000076.1:0-9271 GCA_036509075.1 Gemmatimonadaceae bacterium | reverse complement strand
CGTTCACTGACGCGCTCATGCTGTCCGCGGCCGCGGTCGCGAGCGCGGTTGCCGAAGCGCCAACGCGAGCCAGCGCGTCGGACGAGCGCGACTGCTATGTGCGCGCCCGCCGTGCGCTGATTTCCGTCGAAACACAGCTCGCCATCGCGCGGGTGAGCGGGATCATCCCGTCATCGGTCCACGCGCAGCTCGCCGCACGCGTCGCGTCCCTCACGCAACGCGTCACGAACCAGATGAACCATATCGATCGCGACGTCGACACGTCGCCGGCCGCATCTCTGTCGTTGCTGGCCGATGTAACCTAACGAGTCGAGTCCCGAGTCCCGATTCCCGACTAGCTGCGGCTGCGGAAGCGTCCCTGCGAGAACCGTTCGACGAGGTCGATTGCCCGGAGGCGCGACAAGGACGCGGGTCGGGTCCCGACAACGCGCTGCGCCGTGCTCGAGAGATGCGACGAAGATGCGAAGCCGAGGATGCGGGCGACGTCGGCGATGTCGTAGCCGGGATTCTTCGCCAGCTCTGCGGCCGCGATGAGGCGAACGAGATCGATGACGCGCTTGAGATTCGGCGCGCCCGACGCCGCGAACGTCCTGCTCAGGTGCTCGCGCGTGACACCAATCGCTTCAGCGAGCGCGTTCGTACGCAGCGTGCGGCCGGCGTGGGCGACCACGTACCGCCACGCCGCGTGCTGCATCGGCATTGTGATGCCGAGCGCCGGCGGTGGCTCATGCAGCGCGTCGAAGAAGCGGGTGGAAAAGGTCGCAGGGAGAATGAGATCGCGAAGCGCTTCATCGTCGACGCCGTCGACGACGATATCCGTGAACTCGAGCGCCGCGCATCGGGCGACCGCCGGGCCATCGGTGCCACGCATCGGCGTGATCGCGAAAAACGGGAAGCTCGGGAATTCGCGCGCGAGCTCAGCGGCGCGCCATGCCTCATCGGCAGCGGCGCCGACATCGACGAGTGCCGCGTCCACGAGCGTCGAGTGAAAGGCCGCCCCGAACTCCGTTGCCGTTCTGCCCATGATGAGGCGTGCGCGGCGGCGCGGGAACGCCGCACGCGCTGCAGTCCTGACCCGCTCGCGCGTCGCGAAGACGACAATGCATGGTGGCGCCGTGGCCACGGGAACGCGCAACGCCATGGGCGGTCAGGCCGTGGGAGCGGCGGCAACGACAAGGTCGTGAGCGCGCCTGAGGACGTCTCGGGCATTCGCGTAGGAGACCAGCTGGGCAGCGTCCTCGTACAGCTCCCAGCGACACGCCGTGATTCCCTCCGATCGCTGCGGTAAGGTGTCAGCCAGGTCCGTGAACATCAGATAGAAGTGGCAGACCTTGTGAATGAGGCGGCCGCGAAAGCGAAAATACCAATCAATGGTATCGAGACTGGAGCGGACGATGAGGTCGTCGAGGCCGGTCTCTTCGCTGACTTCGCGGATCGCGGCGGCCTCGAGGCGCTCGCCGTCCTCGACGTGGCCTTTGGGGAACCCCCAGTTGTTGTAGCTGTCCCGGATGATCAGAAAGAGCGGTCGAGGCGCCCCGGCGTCCGTTTCGCCCATGCGCACGACGACGCCGCCGGCGGAGGTCTCCAGGGTAGCGTTCGCCCGGGCCACGTTAGGCGGCCTGCGGGTCGAGCTCGGCGCGCCCTTCGATGAACTGGCGCACGACCGGGTCGGTGGTGTGCTGGATCTCGTCGACCGTGCCGACCGTGCGCACCCGGCCGTCGTAGAGCATCGCGATCCGCGTCCCGACGCGGTAGGCGCTGCGCATGTCGTGCGTGATGACGATGCTCGTGACGCCGAGACGATCGCGCATGCGGATCATGAGCTCGTCGATGACGGCGCTGGTGACGGGGTCGAGGCCGGTGGTTGGCTCGTCGTACAGCAGGTACTTCGGCCGCAGCGCGATCGCGCGCGCGATCCCGACGCGCTTGCGCATACCGCCCGACAGCTCGGCCGGAAAGCGCGGGGCGACGTTAGGCAGGTCGACCAGCTCGAGCGCTTCGTTCACGCGCTCGGCGATCTGTGCCTCGTCCAGCGTGCCCTGCTTGCGGAGGCCCATGGCGACGTTGTCGCCGATCGAGAGCGAGTCGAAGAGGGCCGCGAACTGGAAGACGTACCCGATGCGCGCGCGGAGCTCGTACAGCTCGCGGCGCTTCAGCGTGGGCACTTCGAGCCCATCGACGAACACGGTGCCGCGGTCGGGCTCGAGCAGCCCGACGATGTGTTTGATCGCCACTGACTTCCCCGTCCCGGAGTAGCCGATGATGACCATGGTCTCACCCTCGACGACGTCGAGGGTGAAGCCGTCGAGCACGCGCTTAGGTCCGAAGCTTTTGTAGACGTCGACGAGTTGAATCATTCAAGCCTGAGCTAGCAGCCATCAGCCATCAGCCATCAGCCCGGACGACGAGCCGACAAGCCAGGGTCACATATCTTACGATGTGCAGGGTCGGTGCGCACGGGCGCGGCGCACGAGCCCACATAGATGACGAACGGGGAGGCCAATTGGCCTCCCCGTTCTGTGTGAAGGTGCGCCCGGAGGGACTCGAACCCCCAACCTTCTGATCCGAAGTCAGATGCTCTATCCGATTGCGCTACGGGCGCGTCGGCGCGCGAAACGCCGAAGTAGTATGGCTGGTGACCAATCGGTCGTCGATGGGCGTTAGCCGATATTGGCTAACGACAAATAGCTAATAGCTCTTATGCCGCGAAGCTCCCTAACGCGCGGCCGACGTCACCCTCGCGCAGGCGCTTGAGGGCGCGGTCACGGAGCTGGCGCACGCGCTCGCGAGTGACGCCGAGCATCGAGCCGATCTCCTCGAGCGTGTGCTCCCGTCCGCCCTCGAGGCCGAAGTAGAGGCGCAGCACCCGCGCGTCGCGCGGCGGAAGCGTCCCGAGCGCGAGCTCGATCTCGTCGGTGAGGAAGCGATTCATCGCCTCTTCCTCGGTGTCCGGCATCTCGTCGGCGACGAACCGCTCGATGAGCGACCGATCGCCCTCCGGATCCATCGGCGCGTCGAGCCTAACGTCACCCGTATTCAGTGCCGCCAGCGACTGAACGACGTCGACCGAGAGCCCGGTGAGCTGCGAGAGCTCCTCGGGGGTAGGCTCACGACGCAGCTTCTGTCGCAGGATCTCGGACGCCTTGATGATGCGCGACAGGTCCGCGGTGCGGTTCAACGGCACGCGAACGGTTCGACCCTGGCGCGCGAGCGACGAGAGAATCGCCTGGCGAATCCACCACACCGCGTACGAGATGAACTTGACGCCCTGATCGGGATCGAATTTTCGCGCCGCGGTGAGCAGCCCGACGTTCCCTTCCCCGATCAGATCGATGAGCGGCAGGCCGCGGTTCTGATACTTCTTCGCGACCGAAATCACGAAGCGGAGATTCCGCTTCACGAGCTCCTGGAGCGCATCCTGGTCGCCCGCGCGAATCTTCCGCGCAAGGTCGAGCTCCTCGGTGCCTTTGAGGAGCGGATATGTGCTGACTTCGTAGAGGTATTGATCGAGGATATCCCGCTCGGGCTCGCTCGGAGCAATGCCCGCGGGCACGACGCGACGGCGGCGGCGCTTGACTTCGGTCATGTGTTTCGGTTCCTCGAGCGATCAGCGAATAGGCGCGTATGTCGGATCGGCGCGCGAAGAGTCAGCGTGCACGCGTCGCTCTTCACGGAGACACGCGCCTCGCGATCCAGCCAAGCGTGGCGCGTGTTGGTCGCACGATTTCATGAGTGGAAAAGTTGCTGCAAAATACTGGCCCGTAGCGGTTTCGCCAGGGCAGTTTTCTTGACTTTCCCTGTACCCCTGGGTACAATTTTCGGTTCCTGACGCCCGGGGGCGTAGCTCAGTTGGGAGAGCGCTTGAATGGCATTCAAGAGGTCAGGGGTTCGATTCCCCTCGCCTCCATCCGGGCGACCGCCCGGACCTATCAGCCAAGAGCCATCAGTCATCAGCTGATCGCGCGGCGCTGATACCCGGAAAGGTCGGCCTCGTCATCCTACAATCGCGGGAATAGCTCAGTTGGTAGAGCACAACCTTGCCAAGGTTGGGGTCGCGGGTTCGAGTCCCGTTTCCCGCTCTCATAACCCTTCAACAACATTTCCTGTCACGATCGGGCGGTTAGCTCAGTTGGTTAGAGCGCCACGTTGACATCGTGGAGGTCACAAGTTCGAGTCTTGTACCGCCCATGAGCCCTGCGGAGTTCCGCGGGGCTCTTTTTTTTCGCGCGTCGACATCACGCCGACGGGCCTGATCATTGCCTTTCGAGTGGGCGTCACGATGTCACCGCCTAACTCTTCAGCGAGGAATGGATCACCGCCGCGAAACGCCCCACGAGAACCACACGTCCCGCGGACTCGGCGCAGGGCCAGGTGGAGGCAGGCGCCATCCGTTCCTCTGGCGACTTCCACTGGTCGCGTTTCTTCTCGCAGGGCTCGTCTGCCTCAAGTATCTCGACGGGAGATTGAGCAGCGATTACAGACGAAGCGCTGGCGATCTCGCCGTCCAGGCCGATGCACTGATTGAGACAGCCGTCGCCAATCAGGCCGCTTCCCTGCATGCGATCCAACAGATGATCGCTGCCGCCGCATCGCCGGCAGAACGGCGCGCACGTCTTTCCTCGTTCGGCCGCACAATGCTCGGCTCGCGGCCCGAGATGCTTCGCGTCATGCGCCTGGACGAAGCCGGAAACGTTCGAGAGGCGTTGCCGGCGCAGCACGCGAACGACGATGACCTCACGAGTGAAAATCACTTCCTCGTGGCCGAAACGCGCTCGGCGCTCGATCGCGCGCGGGAAACGCTCGCGCCGGCAGCCACCGGCGTGCTCGTGCTGCGCCACGATACGCTCGGCTTCGTCATCTACGATCCCGTGATCGTGCGCGGCCGTCCGACTGGTTACGTGGGCCTCTCCATCGCGTATGCGCCGTTGTTGCGCACGGCTCTCACGCCGCGCGTGCAAGGACGATTCGGGTATCGCATCACCGACAGCGCCGGCCGTGTGCTTGCTGTCTCGCCGCGCTACCCCAATCGCTTGAGCGGGTTCGCGTCACAGCGCGTAGCGCTGCCCGGCGGCATGCACTGGCAGCTCGACGTTCCCATCGGCGTGTTTCAGCCGCGAGCGGCGCGCGTCGTGATGTGGATCGTCGGTCTCGTGAGCCTGTTCGTGGTCGCGTTACTCGTGCTGCGCGAGGACGCGCGCGCGGAACGAATCGCCATGCACTCGTTCAACCTCGAGCTGCTGTCGCGTGACTTGCTCGACGCGAACGTGCGACTCGAAGAGCGCGCACAGCAGGTGAATGAGGCAAACATGGCGAAGAGTCGCTTCCTGGCGAACGTCTCGCACGAGCTGCGGACGCCGCTCAACGCGATCGTGGGGTACAACGCGCTCGCGCTCTCGGGGCTGTACGGCGAGGTGAAGCCCGAGCTGCGCGGCGCGCACGATCGCATTCGCACCGCGGCGGATCATCTCCTGCGCGTGCTGAACGACGTGCTCGATCTGTCGAAGATCGAAGTGGGACGCATGGAGGTCGATGTGCGCGAGGTGGCACTGGAGCCGCTGCTCGAAGGTGTCGTGTCGATCGTCGAGCCAGTCGCTGAGGCCAAGAACGTGCGGCTCGACCTCGTTGCGGCGCGCGACCTGCCATCGGTCGTGACGGACGCGCGCCACGTGCGGCAAATCCTCATGAACCTCATGACAAACGCGATCAAGTTCACCGAGCGCGGGTCGGTGACGATCGTGGCGACGCGTGGTGAAGGCGCGAAGTCGAACATGATCGCGATCGCGATCGAGGACACGGGAATCGGGATCGCGCGATCGGACCTCGGGCGCATCTTCGATGAGTTCGAACAGGTGCGGCCCGGTGGGCGAGGCGATTCGATCGTGCGCGGAACCGGGCTCGGGTTGACCGTCTCGCGGAAGCTGGCGCGTCTGCTCGGCGGCGACGTCGAGGTGACGAGTCGGTTTGGGACAGGCTCGCGCTTCACGCTGTGGCTCCCAATCAAGTCGATCCCGAGTCGGCCTACGACTCCGGCGGAAGGAATCGAGCTCGGCGAAACGCCTCGCGCGGAGGCTGGTCCCGTGGAAAGTGATGTCGCCGAAGGGCACGACGAAGGGTCTATCGATGGTGCTCCTCGGGGCGAGAACCCGGGCGTCGAGACGACGCGGCGACCTTGACTATGTCGTTATGTACGACTACTTTCCGCGACTTGCCAGCGACGTCGCGCGGTACAGTCGTATCGTGTTGTGTCGCTGGCATTCCGCCAGACATTTGCGCTAGGCGCCCGTAGCTCAATTGGATAGAGCATCTGACTACGGATCAGAAGGTTGGAGGTTCGAGTCCTTCCGGGCGCGCCAGCGGGATCAGTTGTGGCAGGAAACTTCGGGGCGTAGCGTAGCCCGGTAGCGCGCCTGCTTCGGGAGCAGGAGGTCGCTGGTTCAAATCCAGTCGCCCCGACTCACAACCCCTTGTCAGCGTTAGGCTCCGCTGACAAGGGGTTTCTGCATCCCGGAAAAACCGCTCACTACGGCTGTGGCGGCGGCCCCTTGATCACGTAATCCGCCGGTGGCTCCTCGTGCAGCAGGTTGCGCACGAAGTAGTCCCAGTGCACCCGGTGCACGTAGGGTATGAAGTACATCATGTGCCCCGCATCCGGCACGATCAGCATGTCGAACGTCTTCCCCGCCTTGATCAGCGCATCCGCGAGACGGAGCGTGTTCACGGGGCTGACGTTGTCGTCCATGTCGCCGTGAATGAGGAAGAGCTTTCCTCGGAGACTCGCGGCCATCGCCGGGTTCGACTGACTCTCGAAGTTGTCGGTTTTCCGCACCGTGTCGCGCGTGAGCACGCCGGTGTACTTCTCGCCCCAGTGCATGTTGTAGCTGCGGTTGTCGTGATTCCCCGACGTCGATACCGCGACCTTGAAGAACTCCGGGTAGCGCAGGATCGCATCGGTCGACGCGAAGCCGCCGCCGGAGATGCCGTAGATGCCGACGCGCGTGAGGTCCATGTATGGGCGTGTGGCCGCGAGCTGCTTGATTGCCGTGATGTGATCGGGCAGACCATTGTCGCCCATGTTCGCGTACCACGTCTCACGGAATGCCTTCGAGCGGTGCGTCGTGCCCATCGCGTCGACGTTCACAACGATGAAGCCGAGCTCCGCGAGCGCTTTCACCTGGGAGTACTGCGAGTAACCGACAGTGAGTGCGTCCGGACCGTCGTGGGGCACGAACGCCTTCGGACCGGTCGTGAGCTGCGGGCCCGGGTAGATGTTGTCGATGACCGGGTAGACCTTGGTCGAATCGAAGTTGTTCGGCTTCCAGATCGCGCCGTAGAGATCCGTCACGCCGTCGCGCGCCTTCACCTTGATCGGCTCGGGCAGTCGATAGCCGGTCGCCATCAGCGCGGACACGTCGGCCTTCTCGAGCGTTCGCAGCACGCGGCCGTCGCCCGAGCGGAGCACAGCAATCGGCGGCGTGTCGACGCGCGAGTAGATGTCGACGAGGAAGCGACCGCCCGGTGCGACGTGCACGTCGTGCTCCGCATCCTCGGGCGTGAGCAGCTCGACCGGCGAGCCGTCGAGCTTCACGCGATACGCCTTCTGGTAGTACGGATCGCGCCCGTGCTCGCGCCCCTGGCCGGTGAAGTAGATCGTGCCCGTCGAGTCGACATTGCGAAGGATGTCCGCGACGAGCCACGGACCAGACGTCAGCTGCCGGACCACCGCGCCCGCCGTGTCGAACAGATAGAGATGCTTCCATCCATCGCGCTCGGACATCCCCATCGTGCCGCGCGCGCCGGGGAAGACGTGGAACTCCTCCTGATCGACATACGTTGCGCTCGAGTCGAAGGCGAGACGTTTGCGCGCACCGCTGCTCGCATCGACGCGATAGAGCGACGCGACCTTGTCGGCGCGCGTCATGTCGCCGTAGAGGAAGCTCTTGCTGTCTTTCGCCCACTCACCACCGCCGCGTCCACCGATGCCGCCGAAGCCCGGCGAGTAGATCGCCGCCGGCGTCACCGCGCGCGCGGTCTTCGACGGTATGTCGATCACGTAGCGCGTCGCGCGCTCGTATGCGGTGTCGCCCGGGAGCGCGTACGGCATGACGTACGAGGACGGACGAATCGTCGTTGACGAATAGAGTGGGAACATCTCGACCCCGCGCTCGTCGATACGCACGACGAGCAAGCGCTTTCCATCCGGCGACCACACGAGGCTCGGGGCGATCGGATCCTTCGAGCGGATCTGCGATGGACGCGGCTCGCCGTTGCCGTAGCCGTTGAATCGAACGCCGTCGGTCGTCAGCTGCGTCTCCTCACCACCGCTCGCACGCTTCATCCAGATGTTGTGGTCCTTCACGTACGCGACCCACTGCGAGTCGGGCGACGGCACCTCCGCGGCCGATCGCGGTTTGTACGTGCTCGGCGCGCACTCGTAGCGCGTGAGATCGCACTCGATGTACCGATCGCCGCTCTTGAAGCGGAGCGTCTTGTCGCCGCCGAGGAGCGTGAAGGTCTGAAAGGGAAGCTTCGAGCCCTCGTACGACTTCTTCCCGGCTTCCATGCGCGTGAGCGCGCTCGCGAGCTTGAGATGATCGAAGAGCGGTCGCTGGGTGCTCGCGACCGGATCGACGAGCACGAACTCGTGGCCGGCCGGCCGTGAGACGCGATACCAGAAGCGCGTCGAGTCCGAGAGCCAGGTGACGGAAAGGATATCGTTGGCGACGAGCGGTGCGGTGTTCCACGTCAGCATCCGCTCGGCCTTCGCGTAGTCGGGTTGTTGGGCGGTGAGTGATGGAGCGATGGAAGCGCTGAACGCGATCGTACCGAGCGCGAGTCGGAACCGGGTGATGGGCATGGTCAGCTGCGAAGGGAAACGGGACGGATCGAGGCGGCCAGAGATACGTCGTCGATCCGAGCGTAGCAAGGAATGTCGACCCCCCGAGACGCGAGCACGATATGCTCTTCAGACTATCATCCAGCGACTCCCAATAGTCTCGCCTGCCGTCCGCCGATGTCATCCATCACAGCCAGGTCAGTAATGCGACAAGCGTGCCCGCGCCAAGTGGTGGTCGTACCGTCGAATGGTGACCGACTCAGGGTCCATCCCTTGCTATTCCAACGATTGCGGGGTGTCCGCGCTGCCGCATAACGACCCGATCCCGGAGGCGACGATGGGTGGAACCAAGAACGGAGACCAAGGCAAGCCCGCGACGCGCCCGGGGCCCGGCGACGCGATCTTCGAGGAACGTAGGCACGCCAGCGGTGGTGTCGT
>DATCGG010000075.1:0-10642 GCA_036509075.1 Gemmatimonadaceae bacterium | reverse complement strand
TGGACCTTGCCTCCACCCCGTACAAGCCGGTCCCGAACCTGGCCGGTCTGAAGCTCGCGCTGGGGTTGTTCGCCGGGTTGCTCGGCAGCAGCGGCACCGTGCTGGTACGAGAGCGTCTTGGCGGTTCCATTCGTCGGCGCCGCGAGCTCGAGGACCATGTCGGCGTCACTGCGCTCGCGATCATTCCGAATATCGGTGCCGAAGTGCCGTCGCGCCGACGCTTCGCCCTCTCGGGCCGGCGCAACGGGCACAGAGCCACTCCCGCGGCGCTCTCCGCGGCCGGAAGCGAGGCGTACCGTTTGCTGCACGCCAACCTCTCGTGGCTTCAGGGCACGCGGCAGCTCAAAACGATCGTCGTGGTCAGCGCCCTGCCGAGCGAGGGAAAGACGACAGTCGCCGCGAACCTGGCGCTGACGTTTGCGCTCGAAGGTCGCCGGACATTGCTGCTTGACGCCGATCTGCGGCGGCCACGCGTGCATCGAACGTTTCGCGTTTCTCGCGCGCCGGGCGTCGCGCAGTGCCTTGCGGGAATCGCCGCCGTCGCAGACGCGATCCGAACCACCTTCATCGATGGGCTGTACGTGCTTCCCGCCGGTCACGCCGATTCGACCCCCGGACTCATTCTCCGAGCGGGGCCGATGCGAAAGCTCATCGCCGACTGCGCGGAGCGCTTCGACGTCATCATCATCGATACGCCGCCAATCTTCGTCGCGGCAGACGCCGCGATCATCGGACCGCTGGCAGACGGCGTGTTGTTCGTCGTCCGGGCGGGGAGCACCGAGTCGGAGGCTGCGCACCAGGCATACCGGCAAATCTCGAGCGTCGGCGCACATGTGATTGGCGCTGTGCTCAATGACCCGAACGGGGAGTCCGGGCAGTACGGGGAGCAGTATGCGAGCTACGTCTACGCCGATAGCTACGCGGCGCAGATCGACGAATCGCGGTCGTGACCGTCCGGATTCACGTTGCGACTCGCGCATGCTAGCAGCGCCCCCATCGTCGGTCGAACACGCGTCGCATCGTCATGATGAGCTCTCGGCTGACCCGCCTCAACCCACGAAACGGCGCGTCACGAGCCGCCAGTTTCTCGCCGACCTCGCACGGCTCGGCGGGATGCAATTCTTGCTTGCCGTTGCCGGACTGCTGCGCTACAAGGTGCTGGCGCTGCGCCTGGGCAGCTCGGGTCTCGGAGAGTTTCAGCAGCTCGTAACGGCTGCAGGCACCGCGACGGTGGTCGTCTCATTCGGCCTCGCGTTCGCGCTCAACCGCAACATCGCCACGGCGCGCGATGCCGAGCATCGCCAGCGATTGCTCGCGACGTCGAACGCCATCGTCTGGGCGCTCACCGGCGTCGTGTACCTGTCGTGCTTCGCGGCGCTTGCGTTCCACCCGGAGCTTGTCGACCGCATTGGCGTCAGGGCAACACCGTCGGTCATTGCAACGCTCGCCATTCTGCTGATCGGCATCCCATTCGAAGCGCTGAAGAGCAACCTCGTGACGTTCCTCATGGCGTCTCTGGACGTACGTGGGGTCACGAGCCGCCGCAGCATCGCCGTGCTCGCGGCGACGATCGTATCGATCCCGATGGTTTGGGTGTTCGGCGCGGTTGGGGCGTCGATCCAGTCGGTTGTCATCAACCTCGTGCTGGTCGCGGCGCTCGGCTACCGGTGCATCCAACTCGGGTTCGCGCCGTTTCGGCTGCGGCTCGATCGAGAGAGTGCTGGCGTTCTCGCGGCGTTTGGCCTGGCGCAGCTGTGCGCTGGCTTCGTCCAGCAGTTCCTGGACCTCGTCGTCAGAACGAACCTGATCACACAATACAACGCAAGCCAGAACGGCTTCTATCAATCGGCGCTGCTTCTGGCAGGTCAGGTGCAGACGGTCGTGCTGAGTGGCGTCGCGAGCTACGCGCTGGCGAGCCTCGGGAACGAGAAGGATCGAGCGCACGCGACCGCTTCGTCGAATCTGCTGCTGCGTACGGTTTTGCCGGTCGGAGCGCTCGCATTCGCCGCCATCGGCATCCTCGCAAAGCCATTGCTGGTGGTATTGTATTCGGCCTCGTTCGCGGGCGCGGTTGCGTTCATTCCATTCGTGCTCGCCACGATGTTCCTCGAAGCGGTGCTCTGGGTCATCGACGCGCCACTGCTTGCGCACCGCGGCGTTCGGATCTGGCTCCTGCTCAACGTCACGTACTACTCGTTGCGGGCTGTCGCCGCGATAGCGCTTCTTCCCATCATCGGTCCAAAGGGCGTGGCGGTCGGCTATTTCGCGGCCATGTGCCTGCACGTGAGCATGCACCTCTTCGTATTCACCCGCGTGCTCGGCCTCACCATCGACCGGTCACACTTCCGCCAGTTGGTGCTCGGGCTCGCGCTCATCCTGGGAACCGCATGGCCGGCATCGGGCACGTCGGCTGTGCTGTTCCGCTATCTCGTGGCCGCGAGCGTCTATCTCGCGTACTTCGGATACGTCGTGCACCGCACTATTGGAATCAGCGGGGCGCGGAGTCTCGTACGGCGCCTCCGTCCGGAGTCGGTCAGTTGACCACGCCCACCCAGGCCCCACTCGTCAGCGTGGTGATGCCCGCGTTCAACGCCGCGCGGTTCCTCGCCGACTCGGTCGCGAGCGTCGTCGCGCAGACGCATCGCGACGTCGAGCTCCTCATCGTCGACGACGGATCGAGCGACAACACGGTCGAAATGGCCGAGTCGCTCGCGCGGGACGATGGCCGCGTTAGGTTGATCCGGTCCGAGCGGAACGTCGGCACGGCGGCCGCGCGCAACCTCGCGCTTCACGTACTGCGCGGTGAGTACGTCTGCTTCCTCGATGCCGACGATGCATTTCTGCCGAACAAGATCGAGACGCAGCTGGCATTCCTGCACGCGAACCAGTCCTTCGGCCTCGTGTACTCGGACCTGATACTCGGTAACGAGAAGCTCGAGCCCATCCGATTGAACCGCATCGGCGTGCCACCGCTCGCGTTCCCTGAGCTGCTCACGCTCCGCAACTGGTTTCAGCCGATCGCTCCGATGTTGACGGCATCGCTCGTTAGGGCCGTTGGCGGATTCGACGAAACGCTGACACCGGCAGAGGATTGGGACTACTGGATTCGCTGCGCCGCGCTCACGCGCTTTGGCTACTTGCCTGGCCCGGTCGCGGTGTATCGAAGCCATCCGGGTCAGACGAGCCGTCAGTCCGAGCGCATGCGAATCGCGCAGGAGCGGTTGATCAACAAGCATTTCGGGAAAGCCCGTGACTCGTATGGGCGTGCCCGTGCTGCCCGTCACCTCGAATTGGCAAAGAACTCGAAGCGCCAGCCGCTCGTGATGATGCGCGAGCTCGCGCTGTTCGCTCGTGCGATTCCAGCCTGGCGCGACGTGCCTGTTTTACTTCGGGTCGTACAATGAGCTCACCTCTCGGACGGAAGCATCTCTGATGTGCGGAATCACGGGATTTCTCTCGCGGCATGAGCTCGACGCCTCACAGGCGCACGACACGGTGATCGCGATGGCTGACACGATCGCCTATCGCGGGCCCGACGATGCTGGTGCGTGGGTCGATCCGGCGGCCGGCATCGCGCTCGGTCACCGTCGCTTGTCGATCGTCGACCTGTCGCCTAACGGCCATCAGCCCATGGCGTCGGAGTCGGGACGATGGGTGATCTCGTTCAATGGCGAGATCTACAACTTTGTCGAGCTGCGAAAGGAGCTCGAAGGGTTGGGCCATCGCTTTCGCGGTCATTGCGACACGGAGGTTCTCCTTGCGGGTGTAGAGCAGTGGGGCGTTCACAAGGCGCTCGAGCGGTTCAACGGGATGTTCGCCTTTGCCCTGTGGGATAGGCAGGATCGCGTACTGCACCTCTCTCGCGATCGCGCGGGCGAGAAGCCGCTGTACTACGGTTGGATGGGCGATACGCTCGTGTTCGGATCGGAGCTCAAGTCGCTTCGTCGGCATCCGGCATTCCGGCCGGAGATCGATCGTGACGCGCTCGTGTTGTTCCTCTGTTACGCGTACATCCCGGCGCCGTACTCGATCTATCGTGGCGTTTCCAAGCTGATCCCCGGAACGGTTCTCTCCTTTACGGCCGCTGGCCAGCGCACGGCCCAGCCGGTTCCCTACTGGTCGGCGAAGGATGTCGTGGAGAGCGCAACGACAAACCCGTTCCGAGGAACACCTGACGAGGCGGTCGAGCAGCTCGACGCCTTGCTGCGCGATGCGGTGCGCATGCGCATGATCGCCGATGTCCCGTTAGGCGCGTTCCTGTCCGGCGGAATAGACTCGTCGACTGTCGTGGCGGTCATGCAGGCCGAGAGCACCCGGCCGGTCAAGACGTTCACGATCGGGTTCGACGAAGAGGGCTACAACGAGGCGCAGCACGCGGCAAAGGTTGCAAAGCATCTCGGCACCGAGCACACGGAGTTGTACGTGACGCCTACCGAGGCGATGACGGTCATTCCGCGTCTCCCGACGATGTACGACGAACCATTCGCCGACTCATCGCAGATTCCGACACATCTCGTGTCGGCATTGGCTCGTCGCGAAGTGACGGTGAGTCTGTCCGGCGACGCTGGCGACGAGCTGTTCGGCGGGTACAACCGCCACACGTGGGGCGCTCGCATTTGGCGTCGAGTCGGGTGGATGCCACGGCCCGCACGACACGCCGTTGCCGCCGGGCTCAACGCGGTGTCGCCGGGCACGTGGAAAGCGCTGTTCAAGGCGTTCGGGCCCGTGCTGCCGAGCGGCGTTCGTACCCGACACGACGCCGTCCACAAACTCGCCCGCGTACTCGGCGCCAAGAGCTCGGATGCGCTGTACACCGGGCTCGCGTCGCAATGGAGCGTGCCGGAAGCGGTTGTCGTCGGAGCGACTGCCGTACCACCGACGATCATCTCCGATGCTGGCGCATGGCCGAGTGTGCAGGACTTTGCGCACAAGATGATGTTCCTCGACCTGGTGACCTATCTTCCCGACGACATCCTCGCAAAGGTCGACCGCGCGGCGATGGCAGTCAGTCTCGAGACGAGACTCCCACTGCTCGACCCGCGCGTCATCGAGTTCGCGTGGCGACTGCCGCTGTCAATGAAGGTTCGTGGGACGGTCGGCAAGTGGATGCTGCGCCAAGTGCTCTATCGGTACGTGCCGCGCGCGCTCGTCGAACGGCCGAAGATGGGATTTGGGGTTCCGATTGGCGTGTGGTTACGTGGACCGCTTCGCGATTGGGCAGAGGGGCTGCTCGACGAGTCGCGTCTGCGCGCGGAAGGGTTCTTCGATCCGCGCCCGGTTCGTGCGCGGTGGGCGGAGCACAACTCGCGTGCGTTCGATCGACAGTATGATCTCTGGAACGTCCTCATGTTCCAGGCGTGGCTCGACGAGCAGCCTGCGCCATCCCATGTGCCGGTGCGAAAGCAGACGGAGTCACCAGAGCTGGCGAAGGTCTGAGCAATGGCCGCGAGTGCCGCCGTGTCCAGTGCGCTGCCACGACGTGAGACTGACGTCGCACTTTTTCTGCCGGCACTCTCCGGAGGCGGCGCGGAACGCGTCATTCTGAATCTCTCGGCCGCCCTGGCGGATCGCGGATACGCGGTCGATCTCGTGATTGCGGTGCGGACGGGGGAGTATCTCGCAAACGTGCCCGAGACGGTGCGCCTCGTATCACTCGACGTGCGACGAACCCTGCAAGGGTTCCTGCCGCTCGTGCGGTACCTGCGACGCGAGCAACCGCGCGTGCTCATGTCTGCGCTCGACAACGCGAACATCGTCGGCGTCGCGGCAACCCGTGCCGCTCGGGTGACGGGCGCGAAGACACGGGTGATCGTCAGTGCGCGTAATACGCTGTCGCTCGACTCGCAGACGATGCCGGCGAGCCGTCGCGCGATCACATTGCGCGCGCTCGGCGTGTGTCACAAGCTCGCAGACGACGTGGCCACGGTGTCGAACGGCGCAGCCGATGACCTCGCGAGGACGTTAGGCATCGAGCGCGAGAAGATTCACGTCATTTACAATCCGGTGGTGACGCCGTCACTGTTGAGCGCCGGCGCAGCGAGCCTTTCGCACCCATGGCTCGAGCCTGGGGCACCGCCCGTCGTGCTCGGCGTTGGGAGACTGTCGCGGCAAAAGGACTTCGCGACGCTCGTGCGCGCGTTCGCGCAGGTGCGTCGGACACGCGCCGCGCGTCTCATGATCCTCGGGCAGGGCGAAGAGCGCGACCGCCTCGAGGCTCTGGCGCGAGAGCTCGGTGTCGCCGACGACATAGCGCTGCCGGGGTTCGTGGCGAATCCCTACGCGTACATGTCACGGGTGGCGGTGGTGGTACTGTCGTCACAGTGGGAGGGACTGCCAGCCGTGCTCATCGAGAGCTTGGCGTTAGGCACGCCGGTCGTATCCACCGACTGCGAGAGCGGGCCCCGCGAGATCCTGCGCGCGGGCGCCGACGGTCCACTCGTTCCCGTTGGCGACGCACCGCGAATGGCCGAGGCGATCGCGACGGTGCTGGATCGCCCGCGTCCGACGATTGCCGACGACGTGTGGCGTCCTTTCACGCTCGACGTCGCCGTCGATCAGTATGTACGACTCATGCGGCTCGAGACGAGGCAACACGCATGAGCGTCGCGGCGATGGTTTCTGAGTACGAGCGCCTCACAGAATTCGAGCCGGAGCGCAGCGCGTGAAGCAGGCGAGATTCGCACTCCTGTGGCTGTTCATCTTCTCGATCCCGTGGGAGAATTTCGTCCTGCTTCCCGGCACCGGGACCATGAGCCGGGTGGTTGGCGCGGTTGCGTTAGGCATCGGCGTGGGAGTAACGGCGATCTACGGCCGTATCCGCCCACCGGGCCTGTTTCTGTTAGTCGTGGCGCTGTTCGTCTTCTGGGCTGGCCTGACCGTCTACTGGAGCATCGATCCTGACGAGTCGCTCAAGCGGATCAAGACATACGTCCAGCTTGCGGCCATGGCCTGGTTGATCTGGGAAGTCGCTGACACCGAGGAATTGCAGGGCCGCCTCCTCCAGGCGTTTGTCCTGGCATGCTGGGGCGTCGCAGCTGCGACCTTCATGAGCTACATGCGCGGGGCGTTCACGGCCGAGAACCGCTACACGGCGGAAGGGCTCAACGGCAACGACGTGGCGCTGACGCTCGTGTTGGGAATTCCCATGGCCTGGTACCTGGCCGTCCTGAGCGGCTCCTGGCTCGGCCGCTGGCTCAACCGCGCGTACGTGCCCGTCGCGCTCGTTGCGTTGCTCCTCACCGCATCGCGCGGGGGATTCATCGCGGCGCTCGCGGCGCTTGCGCTGATCCCATGGACGTTCGGTCGGCTCGACTGGCGGTCGAAGCTCGTGCTCTCCGTCCTCGTCGTTGCATCGGTCTGGTTGGTCGCGATGCTGGTCCCTCCCTCATCGTGGGAGCGCTTAGCGACGATGCAATCCGAGCTGGGGAGCGGCGGAACGATGGGCTACCGAAAGACCATCTGGAACGCCGGGCTCAACGTCGCCATCAACCATCCGGTGACTGGAGTCGGCGCTGGTGGATTTTCGCTTGCCGTGGCTCCTGCCCTGTCGCGACCATTCGCGGCGCACAACGCGTTTCTCGCTGTCCTCGTCGAGCAGGGGGTAATCGGGCTCGCGCTGTTCGCGTCTCTCTTCGTGGCAGCAATCCTTCCCTCATGGCGTCTGCCTCCGTTAATGACCCGGTTCCGAGTCGTTCTGATCGCGACGCTCATCATCGGCGTGATGCCTTTGAACTGGGACTACGTCAAGACGACGTGGTTCATCCTCGCGCTGCTGGCGTCGCAGGGTGCGTTGGCCAAGCCAGTACGCCGCCGTCACGCGTTCACGCCTGCGTTGGGTCACGGACCCGAGTTGGCGCGGGCCGTCGGCGCTGACGTGGTCCACAGCGAGCGGCCGACGTGAGCCTCCACGTCGTGTACGTGACAATGGGGTTTCCGACCCCATACGAGACCTTCGCCGCCAACGACGTTCGTGCGCTACGCCGCGCTGGCGTCGACGTCACGGTGTTCTCGTTGCGTCCGCCTCACGCGGAGGCTTCGGCGCTTGTCAGACAATGGCGCCTCGATGGCGTCGGCATAAGTCACAACAGCCTCGCATCATCGGCAGCAGGGTTGCTCTATGCCTTTCGGCATCCGGTGCGAACCCTGCGCGTCGTCATGTGGCTCGTCAGCTCCATGTGGCGGAAGCCACGGTTTGCGCTCCGGATGCTGATGCTCGTGCCGCGCTGCCTCGACATCCTTGCGGCGATCGAACGAGTACAGCCCGATGTGGTCCATCTCTTCTGGGGCCACTACCCGGCGGCGGTCGGATTTCTCATCAGGCGTTACTGCTCGACGCCCGTGCTTTCTGTGTTCCTCGGTGCGTACGATCTGGAGTGGAATTTTGGCGTGAGCGCTCCCGTCGCGCGTTCTGCCGACGTCGTGTGGACGCACACGCGCGCGAACGTTCCCGCGATCCAGGCGCTCGGCGTGCCTCACGGCCGAATCCGCGTCGCGCACCGAGGAATCGACCTGGGTCGTTTCCTCGGACCTCCGCCGAAGAAGGTTGCAAAACGCATCGTGACGGCGGGGCGACTGCATCCCGAGAAGGGTATGGGGCATGTCATCGAGGCATTCCCCGAAATCCTCCGGCGACACCCAACGGCGTCGTTGACAATCGTCGGGGACGGACCGGACCGCCTACGTCTCGAAGGACTCGCCGCCACGCTTGGAATCGCACACGCCGTCTCATTTCTCGGCCGAGTCTCGCACGAACGAGTGCTCGAGGAGCTCGGCCGCGCGGAGCTGTTCGTCTACCTGTCCACCGATATCACGGACCGGTTGCCTAACGTGGTGAAGGAGGCGGTGGCAAGCCGCTGCCTCTGCATCGTTTCCCAAACCACCGGCATCGAAGAGCTCATTCGCGATGGCATCGATGGTTGGGTCGTGGAGCGAGGTGACATCCCGGGAGCAGTCGAGCGCACGTCCGAGGCGCTTGACGATCGCGATCGCTCGGCATCGATGATCGCCGCAGCGAACGCCCACCTGCGTGAGGAATTCGACATCGATGACTCGATGCGGCGCTACGCAGACCGATGGCGAGAGCTGGTCGGGTTGAAACGTGGCGACGAACCGCCACATCGGCGCGAGGAACGTCCGCTGGCCAGCAAGACCGAAATCGAACGCGCTGTCCTCCGCTGATCCGAATACCCGTGCGCATCGTCTACCTGCACCAGTATTTCACCACGCCGGGGATGACCGGCGGCACACGCTCGTACGAGATCGCGCGACGCCTCGTCGCACGCGGCCACGAGGTGCATATGGTGACCACCGATCGCGACGCCACGCCCGGCGGGCGCCGTGGTTGGTCGACCGCCGAGGTCGGTGGGATTCGGGTACATGCCCTCCCCGTGCCGTATTCCAACCGAATGAGCTACGCGCGCCGAATCGGTGCGTTCGTGCACTTCGCCATCGAGGCGGCACGCGAAGCAACGCGAATCGGTGGGGATCTCGTCTACGCAACGAGCACGCCGCTCACGATTGCGATTCCCGCAGTGCGAGCAGCACGTGCCCACCGAATCCCCATGATCTTCGAGGTGCGAGACCTGTGGCCGGAGATCCCCGTCGCGGTTGGTGCGCTGCGCAATCCCGTGCTGATCGCAATGGCACGTCGGCTCGAACGGTTCGCCTACCACAACGCGGCTCACGTCATCGCGCTCTCTGATGGTATGCGCGACGGAGTCGTGGCGGCCGGACACCCGGCGTCGCGTGTCACGGTGATTCCGAATGCTTGCGATCGCGAGATGTTCGACGTCGGCGACGGACCTGGACGTGAGATTCGGGAGCGTTACGAGTGGCTCGGGAACCGACCGATGGTGGTGTACACAGGAACGATGGGGTTGATCAACGGCGTGGGCTACATGGTTCGCATCGCTGCGGCGGCGGCAGCGATCGACCCCGACATTCGATTCGTCGTGGTCGGCGACGGGCGTGAGGCAGATCAAGTACGTTCGGAAGCGGCTACGCTCGGCGTGCTCGATCGGAATTTCTTTTTGATTCCGCCGGTGTCAAAGGCATCCATGCCTGCCTGGCTCTCCGCTGCCACTATCGCGACGTCGTTTGTGATCGACAAACCGGCGTTGTGGGCGAACTCGGCGAACAAATTCTTCGACGCGCTTGCAGCTGCGAGACCGATTGCCGTCAACTATGGTGGCTGGCAAGCCGACGTGATCAACGAGTCCGGTGCCGGGCTGGTACTGGACCGGCAAAGTCCCACAGCGGCTGCAGCGCAGCTCGTGCGCGCCGTGCGCGATGACGCATGGCTTCGAAACGCCGGCGCGGCGGGACGGCGACTCGCGACCGAGCGCTACGACCGGGACCTTCTCACGGACAGGCTCGAGGACGTGTTCCTTCGCGTGGTCGGCGGCCAAAACAGCGCGGCCGCCGCTCGGGTGGGAGCGACGGCCGCGTCGTTCGGTAGTTAGGCGCGACGGGTTAGCGGCCTTCGGCGGCGCGGGCCAGCGCCTGCAGCCACTCCTCGAGGTTGGTGTACCCGTTGCCGTTGTCGTCCCCGTTCGGGTTCGCCGGCAGTGTCAGCGTCCGAGTCGTCGACGCCAGCGACGGCCACCCGCCCACGTCCGCCTGGCTGTTGATCACCGACCCGGTC
>DATCGG010000074.1:0-4836 GCA_036509075.1 Gemmatimonadaceae bacterium | reverse complement strand
CCCCGCCGCCGTGAACGGCGGGCCTGACTACGCGCGCGCGATCTTCATCGGCCAGACGGCGGGGCGCGTCGTGAACAGCTTTGCCCATCGCCGGCCGTTCTGGTGGTACGTGCCGAATCTGCTCTGGATGCTGCTGCCCTGGCTCGTCTGGCCCGTCGCCTGGTCGGTGAGAAGGGTCCGGTGGCGCGACATGCTTGCCCGCGACACAGGTCTTCGGCTGTGCACGGCCGTGGTCGTTCCGGCACTCGTGATCTTCAGCGTGGTGAGCGGCAAGCAGGTTCACTACCTGTTGCCGGAGATGCCATTCGTGGCGCTCGCGATCGCCCGTCTCGTCGCCGACACCGCGCATGTCTCAGACATCGATGACCATACCGTGGGTCCGGTGCGGTGGATCGCGCTGGCAGCATTCGGATTCCTCGCGGCGGTGTCGCTCGTGGCCATGCACCCACTTCACGAGCGCTACGATCTGCGCCCAGTGGCGGCACATCTCTCGTCGGTTGAACGGGCCGGCCGCTCGATCGCACACGAAGGGCGCTATGCCGGTCAGTACACCTTCCTCGGCCGCCTGCGCCACCCGCTCATCGAGATCCCGCGCGATAGTGTCGGCGTGTGGCTGGCCGGCCATCCGAACGGTCGGGTCGTGACGTACGAGCGGTCGCCTAACGCATCGGGACCGGGGGTGGCGGCAGTCGTCCATCGCTTCGGCGACCGGTTCGCGATCGTGCGCGCCGCCTCGCCTTCGGGTCAGCGGCCATCCCCTGCGGCAGTGCGTGACGATAGGATTCGGCACGAACCTCCCCGGATGGAGAACCCGTGACCGCAATGCTCCGCACGCTGGCCTTCGCGCTTCTCCTCGGCATGATCCTGCTCGGCTACGGCGCCGCGGTACACCCGATGTTGGCGGGTGGACCCGAGATCCAGCTCCGAACGATCGCCGACACGCCGCACTGGCGTACGATGCACCTGTTGATGCTCGCCGGGTCCGGCCTGATCATCGCCGGTATCTGGGTCCGGCTGCTCACCGATCGGACTGCTGGTGGCGCACCATCGCAGCCAGTCGGACCGGCCTTCAACGCGCCGCTCGTAGCGGCGCTCGCCCTCGTCGCGCTCGGTTTGGCGATCAACGCGCTCAACATCGCCTTCATGGCCGGAGCCGGAACCCACATGGCCGAGGAGTTCGCGGCGGGTCGCACGGGAGTCGCGCCGCTCTTCGACGCGACGCATCCCATCGGGCTCGTTGCTGCGCGATTCGGAAACTTCATCGTCGCACTCGGGGCGCTGACGCTTGGTTGGGTCGAGCGGCAGGATCCCACGCGGCCACGCTGGCTTGCGTGGCTCGCCTGGGCAGCGGCGGCCGGCGGGTTCTTCGGCGTGATCTTCTTCAATGAAGCGAGCCGGATCGCTCTTGCCGCCGTCGCGCTGCTGTCGGGTTGGGAGCTCGCCACGGCGGTCCTCGCGCTTCGGTCGCCTGGGCTTTCGCGTCAGGCGACTTGACCCGCGCGCCCCATCAGCGTTTTGTTCAGCACGTGGGCGCTGGGTCGGCGCCCGTGATGCCCCTTCTTCGTTTACCTGAGGCGCCTGTGCGCACCGCCGTCGTTGTGAGTCCGGCCGCGAGCTTCGCGTCCTGACGACGGATCTTTCGTAGCTGTCATCCCTCAGGACGCTCCAGCCGCGGATACGGCGTGCTAGTTCACGCCGATCGCCGCCGGCGATCGGCTCATCCGTGCCCGGAGCCGCGCTATCGCGCACGTGCTCCGCGACCAGGAGCCTCTTACAGTGACAACAGATGAAACGACGCGTCTCGCCTCGTTAGGCTGGGATGCGGGTTGGGCGGCAGCGTTCCGCGCCGCCGGACAAGCATTGGGCAATCGATCGGAGGACAACACCGTGCCGGCGCGCGTCGTCGCCGAACATCGCGAGCGCTACACGGTGTCCGTCGGTGACTCGGACGTCTCGGCCGTACTCGCCGGACGTGCGCGCCATGGCGCCGGCGCGCGCCAGGAGCTGCCGGCGGTTGGCGATTGGGTCGGCATCTCGCGTGAAGCCGGCGATGGGACGGCGATCGTGCGATTCGTCGTCCCGCGTCGCAGCGCGTTCATGAGGAAGTCGGCCGGAATCGTGACGGAGGCGCAGGTCGTCGCCGCGAACGTGGACGTCGCCCTGATCGTGACGGCGCTCCCGGGCGACCTGAGCTCACGTCGTCTGGAGCGCTACCTAACGCTGGCGTGGGAGAGCGGAGCAACACCCGCCATTGTGCTCACGAAATCGGATCTGAGCGACGATGTGAGCGGGGCACTGAGCCAGGCGGCGCTCGCCGCGCCGGGCGTCGAGGTCATCGCCGTTTCGGCGATGAGTGGTGACGGAATGAACTTGCTCGCTGCGAGGCTGGAGCCCGGTCGTACGGCCGTTCTTCTTGGCTCGTCAGGCGTCGGGAAGTCGACGCTCGTGAATCACCTGCTCGGGACGGCGCAACAGCGAACGGCTGCCGTCGCGTCGACAGGAAAGGGTCGCCACACGACCACGCATCGCGAGCTCGTACGGCTTGCCAACGGCGCATTGCTCATCGACACGCCGGGGATGCGTGAGCTGCAGTTGTGGAGCGCGGACGACGGCTTGGGCTCCACGTTCGCCGACGTCGAAGCGTGTGCCGCGCGCTGTCGATTCCGAGACTGCGTGCACGACCAGGAGCCGGGTTGCGCGGTTCGCGAGGCCGTCGCGTCGGGCGAGCTGGCTGGTGAGCGACTCGAGCATTGGCACCAGTTGAGGCGTGAGCTCGCGTTCCTCGAGCGAAAGCAGGACCAGCGTGCGGACGCCGAGCAGCGCCATCGGGTGCGGAGTGTGATGCGTGGCCTCCGCGCTCATTTGCGCAGGAAGTACGGCGACGCCTAACGCTTCAGCTTCCGTGCGGACCGTCGGGGTCGCTGGAGATGCGGCCTCGACGGCCAATTCCTTTGGTCCGGTCCGCCACGTGCGCACGAGACTTGCCCCTCTGCCGCGGGTCGAGATAGGCCACAACACTGAGGAGGAAGCGATGCAACTATTCAGCACAACGCGGCTTACGAGCGCCTTCGCGATGGGCGCTTTTGGGCTCCTGGCTGCGTGCTCGCCACGGAAGGAACAGACGACCGATACGCTCGCGACTACGCCGCCAGCGGCCGCGACCACCCCGGCTGCGGGTGAGACCACGAGTGCGTGGACCGACGCGAACGTCGTCGACGTCATCACGGTCGCGAACCAGGGCGAGATCGACTATAGCCAGCTGGGCGTCGAGAAGGCGACGAACCCGAGCGTCAAGCAGTTCGCGCAGCTGATGGTGAAGGACCACGGGACGATGCTGGACGGGGTCAAGAGCCTTGCGACCAAGCTCAACCTAACGCCGGCGCCGAACGACAAGGTCAGCGACCTGCAGAAGGAAAATCAGAAGGACATTTCCGACCTGAACGGCAAGACGGTCGGCAAGGACTTTGACAAGGAATTCATGGAAGAGCAGGTCGACATGCACCAGGAAACCCTCGACCTGTTGAACGACCTCGATGGCAAGACGACGAACGCGGACCTCAAGGCCGCGATCGCCGAGGCGAAGCCGAAGGTGCAGGCGCACCTGGATCAGGCGAAGGCGATCAAGGACAAGGTCGACTGAGCCAAGCGCTTCGAGCTCCAGCGGTTGCAAGTGCAGCAGACTCACTCGTTAGGGCCGGTCTTTTGACCGGCCCTTTCGATTTCGGCTTCAACTGGCAGCACGGTCCTTGCTCGCCGACCCTGCGGCTTTCCGCTCGCACGAGTGCGGCGGCGGGCCGTGGCTTCGCAGAAGGGAGGCAGTCAGTATGCTCAACAAATGGCAGGGGATTGCAGCGGCGACAGCGTCCGCGACGCTCGTCGCATTCACGGCGTGCGGCAAGAGCAACCGGAACAATGTCGATACGACGACCGCGGCCACATCGAGTGGCGACGTCGCACGTCCGGACAGCGCAGCGAGCGCGACGGCACCCGGCGGCGCAGGCGCGACGGCGGCGGCGACCACGCCGGGATCGACCGCGGCGAGCAACAGCTCGATGAAGATCACCGGCGGTGATTCGGAGATTCTCCAGGTTTTGGCGGTCGTCGATCAGAGCGAGGTACAGGATGGCCAGCTCGCGCAGAAGAAGGCGCGCCACGCCCAGGTCAAGTCGTACGCGCGGGAGCTCATCACCGATCACTCGAAGTCGCTGCAGCAGGATCGCGAGATCGCGAAGTCGGCGAAAATCGACCTGTCCGGCGTCATGATGGCAGGTTCGAAGAGCACGAGCGCCACGAAGACCGGCTCGGACACGAGCCGCTCGGCAGCGGCGACCGCGGCTCAGCCCTCGGGTCCGACTGGCGCGACCGGCGTCGTGGCGGAGGTCGTGAACATGCACAACCAGGCCATGGATCGCGTGCGCCAACTGCAAGGCGCGGCGTTCGATTCGGCGTTCGTGAACGCGCAGATCCAGGGGCACCAACAGGTGCTCAGCCTGCTCCAGTCGGCGCAGGCCGAGGCCCAGAATCCGAGCCTGCAGCAACACGTGGCAGCGGCGATCAAGGGTGTGCAGTCGCACCTCGACAAGGGGCAACAGCTGCAGCAGGCGCTCGCGAGCAGCGCTTCGGGCTCGCCGAGCGACACGACGTCGAAGAGCAAGTCCGACACGGGCCGGCGCGGCTGAGCACGTCCCAGCGCTCGGCGCCGAATTGCGGCACGAAGCGTGAATTGTGGCTGGTGACAGGGAAGGGACGGGCATCGCCCGTCCCTTCGGGCCACATCCACGCGGAGCAGCCATCGTGCGGAACGAATCGCGCTCGAGCGTCAAGAAACGGAGGCCG
>DATCGG010000073.1:0-12035 GCA_036509075.1 Gemmatimonadaceae bacterium | reverse complement strand
TCGCCTGCCGCCTGCCGCCTGCCGCCTGCCGCCTGCCGCCTGCCGCCTGCCGCGCAACGATTTATTCGCGTAATGACCCGAAATTGACCGGCGGGCCGAAGGCCCCGTCTCCTTGGACCTTCAGGTTGGTTGTTGGCGATTCAGGGTCGAGTTAACATCCGTATCCCTCGGTCGTCGCTAGCATGCTCGAGCATTGTCGAGCAACGATCGGGGTGGCTCCGACTGTCAGTAATGAAGTGGCGTTGTTCCTGCTCGGGCGATGCGGCGTTGCCAAACGCGCCAACATCGAACGGGCATTCTTTCTCGACACGAATTGGGTAGCCGCAGGCGCGCGGCCGCTCTCATGGCGTCTCAGGCAGGGATGCACTGACGCCGACGGAGACGAATCGAATGACGAAGTCCGTCAAACCCGCTTCGTGGCTTTCGTGGCTGAAGCAGCTCGCGGTGGGGATCGGCGCGCTCGGCACGATCATCTTCACGACGCAGCACATCCGCCCGGTCTATGCCGGACGCGCGCCGGTCGTGCGCGATCTGCTCGAGCCTCGCGAGTGGGGCGATTCCGCGGCCGCACGGGCGCCCTGGGCAACCGGGTCCGGTGATGTGGCCCTCATGAGCCCACAGTTCGAGATCGACCGCCGCGCGTTCATGGAGGACCTGATTCGCACGACTGGAAGCACGCCGAGCCGCGCGGATTCCGTCGCGACGTTCGCGGTTCGGGAAGCGTACCGTAGGCGCCTTCCGCCGGCGCTCGTCTTCGGCGTGCTGATGGTGGAGAACCGTGAGCTCAAGTCATCCGCGACGTCCAACGCCGGCGCGGTGGGGCTCATGCAGATCGACACCAGCACCTGGGTGAGCTCACTCGGCAAGCGCTTCGGCACGAACCTGCGCAACGACGAGACCAACCTTCAGTACGGCGTGTTCATCCTCAGTCATCTGCTGTACGACAGCGATGCCGACACGACCGCCGATTCCACGAACGTGCATGGCTCGTTACGACGCGGTCTGCTCCGATACAACGGATGCGTTCGCGGCACGAATACGCGGAATTGTTTCCGGTATCCGGAGGTCGTGCGGACGCGCATCGACACGTTCGCGATCGCGCAATGCGGATGGCGCGGCTACGAGCGATGCGTCGCCGAGCCTCTGAGGCACGCGCTCGTCGACGACTAGGTCGGCGCTACGCGTTATTTCTTTCGCGCCGAACGCTTGCTCGTTCGCTTGCGCGGAACCTTCGCGCCTTTCTTTCGTGCCTCGGAGAGGCCGATTGCGATCGCCTGCTTGCGGCTCTTCACCGTGCCGCCTTTGCCGCCGCGACCGCTTTTCAGAGTTCCTTTCTTCCGCCGACGCATCGCGCTTTCGACACGCTTCGACGCAGACTTTCCGTATCGGCGTCCGCCGGATCGTTTCGAGGAGCTTTTACGCTTTGCCGTCGCCATTGGCTCACCCCGGATAGAGTTGGCTTCGTGGACGGATCCACGCCGGGCAAAAAGCCAGCCATTTGAGTCGAAAAGTCGAGAGCTTTTGGTCGGTAGTCGTCGGTAGGCTAACGTCTAACGACTAACGGACTAACGACAATCGACTACCGACTACCGACTACTAAATCAGTCCGTATTCCGCCAATCTCTGCGCGAGCGATTCCGCGTCCGTGAATCGAATCGTGTGCACCCCGAGCGCGGCGGCCGGGGCGAGGTTCTGATCACGGTCATCGATCAGCAGCGATGATCCCGGATCGGCCTGTGCGATGCCGAGCCCGCGCTCGAAGAACGCGCGCTGCGGCTTGCGGACGCCGAGCCAGCACGAGCTCAGGAACGTCGGAAAGATCTCCTTCAGGCCGAAATGCTCGATGCGGTAGACGTTGAGGACCGCCGACTCGTTGTTCATCGTCATGAGCCTAACGCGCCCCGTCGCCGCAAGGTGCTTCGCCACCGCGATGCTGTACGGGTTCGGCTCGCTCAGCGACAGCATGTATAGCTCGAAGTCCTCGCGCGAGAACATGCGCGGCGTGTAGAACACCGTCACGTCGAGGTACTCCTCGAGCGACATCGCGCCGGTCTCGAACTCACTCACCACCTGCTGGTGGCGATGCTCGAAGTCCTCATCCTCGACGCCGAACTTCTCGAGAGCGCGGGTACGCTGCTCGTGGTCCCACCCGTTCGTACCGAGGACTCCGCCAATGTCGAAGAACACGTGCGTCAGTGACACCTCGGCCTCCAGAACGCGGACGCGGTCACCGCCGGAATGGTGAATACGCGATACCGTCGGGCCCCGCTCCGGTGGGCATGTAGGCGATGACGACACCCTTCTCGATATCGATCATCGCCACACGCGAGTTACCCTGCAGTGCCACGAAGGCGTAGTGCCCGTCGCGAGACAACACGATGCCTTCGGGCGAGGGCGAGCCGGGGAACTCCGCGTTTGGCCCGACGCTATCGGCGGGGATCCTGACGGTTGCCCGGTCCTGGCGCGTCGCGCGGTCGACGATGCGCACTGTGGCGTTAGGCGGGTCGGTGATGATCACCGTCCGGCTGTCCGGCGTGACGGCAAGCCGGTACGGCATCCCGAACCCTGACAGCGTCCCCGCGGGCGCCGTCGCGCGCGGATCGAGGACGGTTACCGTCTTCGCCTCGTTACTGCCCACCCACACCTGATCGCCGCTCGGCGTCACGGTGATTCCCTCGACCGCCGGCGCGACGTTGAATTCGCGCACGAACTTCCGCCCGGACACGTCGAGCTCGCTCACCGTCCCATCGGCGACGTTGCTGGTGAAGATGCGCCCTCCGTCCGCGGTGAGCGCGAGCATGTGGGACGCTGGGTGGTTCGTCGGAATCGACCCGACAATCGCGCCGGTGCTGAAGTTCACGAGCACCACCGCCTTGCTCACCTCCGACGTCACGACGAACAGCGAATCCCCCGGCAGGAACGCGGAGCCGTGCGGGCGTTTGAATTCGCCGAGGTCGATCGTGCGGGCGACGACGGCAGCCGGCACGTCGATCACCGTGAGCGAGTTGCCCGGCGCACCGCGCACGCCATAATTGCTCACGACAGCCCACCGCCCGTCGTGCGAGACGGCCACCTCGTGCGCGCCGTTCCCGGTGGGCAACGTTGCCACGACGCGCTTCGAGGCGACGTCGAGCAATGTCGCCGTGTTGTCGCCCATGTTGGCGACAATGACCGTACCGGAAGCCGCTGCCGTATTCGCCGACGGGCTCGGGGCGCCGGCTGTGGCGCCCGGCCGCGCGCCGGAACACGCCATGGCGACGAGCGCGAGCAGAGTAATCCGCGTGCGTATCACGATGTCGCCTGCAGCTCCATGTCCACCTCCGCCTTCAGGCTCTCGACGTCGCGGAAAATGCTCGCGACGGCCAACGTGCGTCCACCGCGCTTGAACCGCACCGAGACATCGCGCGCCGCGGGATCTCCATCCACCTCCACCGAATCCCACTGCTCGGCATGGCCGACGTAGTTGATCGACACGTCGTAGTGCGCGCTCCAGAAAAACGGGACATCGTCGTACGGCCAACCCTGGCCAAGCATATTGCGGGCGGCAGCCTGACCCTGGCGTTCCGCATGCACCCAGTGCTCCACACGGATGCGCTCTCCGGTATACGGGTCGGGATACCGCGCGATGTCGCCCGCGGCGAACACGTGCGGCGCGCTCGTCTCGAGAAGCTCGTTCACGGCGACCCCGCGGTCGATGGCCAATTTTGCTTGCTCGGCCAGACCGGTGCGAGGCCTAACGCCGACACCGATGACGACCAGATCGGCAGCGAGCGTGCCGCCGCGCTTGAGCGTCACGTCATGGTCGCCGATTGCCGTCGCGGTGTCCTCGAGGTGGAAGACGACGCCATGCTCCTCGTGAAGCGCCTTCACGAACTTCGCGAGTGCTGTCCCCATCACGCGCTCGAGCGGCAGTTTGTCCGGCGCGACGACATGTACGTCCAGCTCCCGCTTGCGCAGCGACGCCGCCACCTCGAGGCCGATGAAGCTGGCGCCCATGACGACCGCACGCTTTGCCTGCGCGGTCTTCGCGATGATCGCCCGGCTATCGGCCAGGGAACGCAGATAATGCACGTGCGCGCGATCTCCTCCCGGCAACGAAAGCCGAATGGGCTCGGCGCCCGTGGCGAGCAGAAGGCGGTCGAACGGGTAGGCTCGCCCGTCCGCCAGCCGCACTTCCCGACTTGGGAGATCGAGCGCGGAGACCTGCACGCCGTGCACGAGATCGATACCATGTTCGGCGTGGAATCCCGGAGGGCGCAGCGGGATCCATTCCTCGGGCGCGTTGCCGGCGAGGTAATCCTTCGAGAGGTTGGGGCGGTCGTACGGGGAGTCGGACTCCGCGTCGAGCATCGTGATGCGCCCGGCGTAGCCGAGTCGACGGAGCATCTCCGCGGACGCGTTGCCGGCCGCGCCCCCGCCGACGATGACGATCCGCTCCGGTGCGCGTACAGGCGACGCGGTGCGGCTTACCGCGTGCGCCTTCGCTCGCGTTCGCGTGACGCCACGCCTGGCTTGGTCGCTCGGTGCGAGCGGGTCGCGATCGATCTTGCCGGTGAGTCGCACGCGATCCTGCGTGCGCTCGACGCGCCAGCATGCGACAGGGTTGAGCGCAGGCGCGCCAACGGGCTCGCCAGTTCGGAGGCTGAAGCAGGCGTGATGCCAGGGACACCGCACCGTGTCCTCGACGAGGAGGCCTTCCGAGAGCGGCCCGCCGTAGTGCGAGCACGTGGCGCCGATCGCGAAGATTTCGTCGCCGCGGCGAGCGAGGAGCACACTCTCGCCCTCTGCGTGACCGAGCAGCATCGCGCCGTCGGCAAGGTCGGTGAGTGGAATGCCTGACGAGAGATCTGGTCCTTTCAGTTCTTCTTGCCCGCCGCCCATATCCGCCCCGCGTGTGATTACCGATAATCAAATCGGTACTGGCCAGCATCGCGACCCGATGCAAGCTCCTCTGCGAGGCAAGCCTTTTCCTGAACTGCCATGAAGCCGATCCGGCGGGAACTGCCGGATTGACCTCTAACAGGACGGCTCATCACGCAACGAGCCGACTGTTGTTGGTACCAACCACGGGACACTCACGCGTCTCGGCCGCGGGTCGTTCATTCACAATCCCGGCTCGTTGCGAAAGCTCACGTGAATTCAAAGCCGGATTCGGCAGTTTCAGGCTGTTTCCGTTTTATCGTTTTTCCCAAAAGAAGCTCGCTGCCGCCGCGAAGCTCTAGTTGTCGCGAATGCGGCGCGAGAATTCAGGAGTCATCACGTAGCGGCCGGCCTTGTCGTTCACACGAAAGCGACGACGGGCTTCGTCCAGCGAGATGGAGTTGTCGATCAGACCGAGGCTGTACGCGACCTCGTCGGCGTACCCGGGCAGAATGGTCTTGATCCCGTGTGGCACCGCTCGCGGTACGATGTGATTGACGTGATCGACCACGTTGCTCGTACAGTTGTTCGTGAGCGTGTTGTAGAACTCGGGTCGAGTTTCCAGCGCGTTCGCGCGCGCGAGCATCTCGAGGAACAGCGCACGAATGCGCTCGCGGCTCGCGCGAATCGGGTAGACGTACACGTCGTAACCGCCATACACGGCACGCGATCCGATGAGATCGCGTTCGTCGCCGATGACATAGATCAGCTCGAACTGCCGGAAGAGTCCTGTCAGTGGGCCGTACGTCTCACCTGGCTCGCGGCGCGCTTCCACGGAGATGCCGACATACTGTGAGTCAGCGAACCCGAAGCTGACGAACGTGTGGGCCGGACCACGCCAGTGTTTCGAGAACGGCGTGACGACGAACCAGACGCTCTCGAGGTTGTTCAGGTCGTAGGCGCGATCGTCGTACGCTGGTGTGAACTCTTCCTCCGCCGTGTACGAGAAGTTGCGAACGTGCCTCACGAACACGGAATCGCCGCGGATGTCCGCGTGCGCCATCACGGCCTGTTGGGGAATCCATCGTCGGTCCGATCGCGGTCGATCACTATTGAACGCGATAGCGATCGCGAGCGCGATGATCGCCAGCGTGACCGCAGCGAGCGCGGCACGACGACTCGTCAGCCGCTGAGAGCGGCTCGTCACCGGCGATTGTATTGATTGGATCATCTCACTCGACGACGACCCCGAACACGACGAGGTTACGGGCCCCGCCGACTGGCGACGCTACCCGTGGATCATTAGTATCGGTCGGCTACGAAATACGGGGCGGCGATGTCGGTTGCGCGAGCCGCCAGTCGGTACCGTTGATCTCAACGATGGAGAAACGGCCATGAGCGAGACGAGCCCACGTGGACGCTTTGTCTGGTACGACTTGCTGACGACAGACCCTGACCGCGCGGCGGAGTTCTACACGAAGGTCGCCGGCTGGGGCACGCAGAACTGGCCGGGAAGCGGCGCCAAGCCGTACACGATGTGGACGACGCACGACACGCCCATCGGCGGCGTGATGGCGATGGCGCCGGAGATGCAGGGATGGATGCCGCCGCACTGGATCGGCTATGTCGCCGTACCGAACGTCGATGACAGCGCGAAGCAGGCGGAGTCGCTCGGCGGGAAAGTGCTGACGCAGCCGATGGACATACCGGAGGTCGGGCGATTCGCCGTGATCTCGGACCCGCAGGGCGCCGCGATCGCGATCTTCACGCCGCAGGGTGGCACCGCACAGCCGGAGCACGCGCCTAACGTTGGCGAGATCTCGTGGCACGAGCTCACGACCAGCGATCACAAGGCCGCGTACGAGTTCTACCAGACGCTGTTCGGGTGGGACAAGACCGGCGACTTCGACATGGGCGACCCCATGGGCGTCTACCAGATGTACGGACGCAACAACCAGTCGCTCGGCGGCATGTTCACCAAGCCGGCCGACATGCCGATGCCGCCCAACTGGCTGTACTACATCCGGGTCCCGAACGTCGACGACGCGGCGGAGCGCGTGAAGGCGTTAGGCGGGCAGGTGCTGAATGGCCCGATGGATGTCCCCGGTGGGGACCGCATCGCACAATGCTTGGACCCGCAAGGGGCAGCATTCGCAGTCCACGCGCGCGCCGACTGAGATTCTGTTAACCCGCGGTTTACCTTCCAGCGATCGGCGTTCACGATTGTTTTAGGCACACTGGTACACCTTGGTGATACACGAACCCAAGGTGCACCAGTGCGTTTCGTCGTTCCGGTTCTTCTCGGCATCGCTGTGACCACTGGTCGCGCGCAGTCGCCCGTCGCGAACTCCGACTCCACGCGCGGAGATTCCGTCGCACGGTTAGGCAGTACCGCACATCCCGAGCTTGGCCGGAACACGGTCGGGCTGATCCTCGGCTCCGCCGCAGTTGCCGGGGCGATGACGCTGTTCGATTCACGCCTGTCCACCGATGCCCGCCGGATCGGCGGCGACGACATGTCGACCCCCTCCGCGATTGGCAGTTTCGTCGGCGGGCCTGGGCCCCTCGCGCTCGGCGCGGTGGTGTATGGGTACGGACACGTCCGCGGCAATGGGTTCGTTACCCAAACCGGTCGCGAGGTCATGCGGGCAGTGTTCGTCAGCGGAGCCATCACGGCCGTCGTGAAGGGAACAGTCGGTCGTGCTCGCCCGTTCGCCGCACCCGGTGACGCCGACGTCTACAACCCGGGCCATGGCTTCACGAACGCTGCCATGGCCTCGTTTCCATCAGGTCACACGAGCGCGGCTTTCGCCACGGCGACCGTCCTCGCGCGAGAGCTGAACGTCGCGCATCCGGACTCGCGGTGGTGGGTGAACCCAGTACTGTTCGGTGGTGCGACGTTCGTCGGCTTCTCGAGGGTCTACCAGCGCCAGCACTGGCCGAGCGACGTGGTTGCCGGCGCGGCACTCGGCACCATCACAGGGTACGAAGTGGTCGCGCACGCTCGCGGCGACCGGTCACACATCGGCCTGCCGTTCCTTTCGCACCTGTCGGTGGAACCGATGGCGCACGGCGCGGCGATCCAGTGGTCGAATCATTGACGGGAGCGGCGGGCCGTTGCGTCGGATGAGAGTGGGTCGCGGCACGCTGTGGTTGTTCGCGCTGGCAGCGATTCTTCCGGCGGTGGGCGGCGCGCAGGGGGGTACGCCGCCGGACTCGGTCAAGCGCATACGCGTAGGGCGGGCCGACGTCGTGCGACGTGATTCGTCGACCGGGTACGCGTACACACGCCCGCGACTGCTGCATGCCGTCACGGACGTGCCGGCGGCGTTAGGCGCATCCGCTCGCAACGCCTTCCGCCCGAGCAACATTCCGGCGATGATGGCAGTCGTCGCCAGCACGGGGTTGCTGATCGCCGCCGACGAGCAGGTGCTCGCGGAGACGCGACGGCTTGCCAGCCGAGTGGACCTGCCGCAGAACCATCCGTCGGCGAACGTCCGTCTGGGGCCATTCAAGCAACCGTTCCCCACGACGGTGGGCTCCGGTCTGTACTTCCTCGGGGATGGAATGGCGAGCGTCTTTCTGGCGGCGGGCTTCGCCGCGAGAGGGAGTCTGGCGGACGACATGCGAGCGCGCCGCACCGCGAGTGAGGTCATCGAGGCGCTGCTCGTATCCGGGACGATCACACAGACCCTCAAGCACGTGGCGGGGCGTCAAACGCCGTCCGAGGCGACCGTGCCTCGCGGGCGATGGCGACCATTCCCATCGTTGAGCGCGTACACCGCCAACGTCCCCGCCTACGACGCCTTCCCGTCGGGTCACCTCGCGAGCACGATGGCGACGCTCACCGTGGTCGCGACGAACTACCACGAGCACAAGTTCATCTGGCCGGTGAGCATCGCGACGATGGGTGTCCTCTCGTTCACGATGGTGAACAACGGCGTGCATTGGGCGAGCGACTACCCGTTGGCGCTTGCGATCGGCGGTGTGGTCGGCAAGACCGTCGCGACGCGAGGTCGGAAGGTCGTTCGGATGCCGCCCGGACCATCGGGAGACGGTGTGCGCGCAGCCGATCGGAGTCGGCTGTCGTTCGACTTCAGACCGATCGTCGCGCCCGGAGTCCTGGGAATCAGAGCGACCTGGTGAAGCCTCAGCGCTCCGGGGGCCGCCCGTTGTTCAACGCGCGATGGTCGCCTCGATGCGAGCTGTCGGCTTCACTGGCTGTGTCCAGGAGCTTCCGCGATTTGAGGTGGAGGCTGAGCGAGCCGAACTTGAGGTGCGAGGTCATCTGCAGCAGCAGGTGATCCGCGTCGTTCGAGATCCAGATCTGCGCACGACCATCCTCCGAGAAGATCCCCTTGGCCTTGATCACGGGCCGAATGACGAGCGCGTCGAACCGGCCGGCCGGAACTTCGACCGAATCGTGCCCGAGGACCTCGAGGCGAACGGGATTGCGGTCGGGCATGAAGTACCGCTCGAACTCGTACGTGGCGCCCAGCTCGATCGGGACGGTGCGAATGAAGTACAGGAACGATCCGTCATCGAGCGGGTGTGACACGCTCGGCCGTTCGCCTTTGTCCTTCTGGATGTAGACGGCCCGCTCCGGGTAGATCTCGTACTCGTACAGTCGATCGCGCGAGCCTTCGGACAACTGCTGGCGGAACCGAAGCGACGAGAACGTCTCCATGTCGATCCAGCTCTCGAGCACGTCGTTCACGCGGAAGAAGAGCGTGCCGCCGGTGACCTGGAAGCGCGTGTGCCACGCGCGTCGGCCACGGACTTCTTCGACGTCCACGACCTCCATGCTCGCACGCCCGACCTTGAGCGGCCCGAACTTCACGTCGTACTCCAGCCGCTCGCCGACAATGAGCGCCTTCGAGTGCGGCAGCGTGTCGGACTGGGCTGCGGCTCTCCCGGGCGCGACAAGAACGCCCGCGACCAGGGTGAGAGCCGCGAGCGCCGGTGAGCGAAAAGCGCGGAATACCGACAGCATCCGGCCTAAGGTACCAAGCGGAACGTATATCCGGGCTGAACGGGACACGTCGGAATCTCGTGAAAACTGGCCGGGCCGTCTGTTTCCGCCTGTCAGAACTTCACCGTGAACGCCACATACGGAATGCCGGGGAAGACCATTTGCGAGCCCGGCGCGTTCCAGAATGCGAGGTCCGTGGAGAGCTTCTCGCTGAAGAACCTGAGGCCGTACGAGATGACGCCCTGCACGTCATCGTTAGGAATGAGGTAGTTCTCGGTGACGAACGAGACGCGGCGGCTGAGCCGCGACTCGGCGCCCAGCATGGCGACCGGGCGATCGGCGAACTGACCTGCCGCGTACGCGAGGCCGGTGCCCACGGTTATGCTGGCGTTCGGCGAGCCGAAGGTTCCCACGCCGTACAGGACACCGAAGCTCGCGTCGTCCCCTTCATCCACGAGCCCACCGACGAAGCCGGCGAGCGCGCCCACCGCGAGGTTGAACTTGGGAGAGGCGACGACTCCGATCTTCGGCGTGATGAACAGCGCGTTGTCCGTGAAATTGTCCAGCGGAGCCACTGACATGCCGGCACCCAGGTTGAAGCGTGAGCTCAGGCCGCCCTGCACGCTCATGAAAAAGAGATACGTGTCGTTGAAGTAGCCCTCTCCCTTGGAGAGCATGCGACCTGTCGGCGCGAAAAAGAGGCGCGTCGCGTTAGGGTTGACGGGCCATACCTCGCCGCGATGCATCGAGGACTTCGCGACGTTGCGGACGTCGATGATGTCGGGTCGGGTCAGTGCGAGCGTGCCACCCGTTGCGGCGAAGCGGATCGTGTCGGGTCCGACTTCCGTGACGCGGCCGACGATCGACGAGCCGTTCCGGAGGCGAATCACTTGCACCTGCGTGGAGTCGGCGACGCGGATGGTCGCGGTCTTCGGGGCGGCGCTGGATTGCTGTGCGACGACGATCCCCGAAATTCCCACGATGGCTCCTAGCTCCGCGAGCAGAATGGCCCCCACACGGGCGGCCGATCGGACGATGGATGCGTGGTGCATTGGCGTCTCCGACGAAGGCGGTCGAGCCGGGTGAAACTGGGTTCGGCGACGATAGCATGGACGTGCGGAGGGCCGGATCGGCCGCCAGACGTAGGAGCCTCTCTGAAATGACGTAGCAGTGCGTTCCAACGAAACGCGCGGCCCTTGAGTCGCCTGTTTCCGACCCGTAGGCTGTGATGCATGACCGCGGACACTGGATCGCCGTTGGACCCGCAACCGCCCAACCCGGCAGGCTATCGCGAATACGCGCCGACCGAGAGGCTTCGCCCGTTCGTAGAGTGCTTCTGGTCGCGCGACCCGGGCTCGGCGCGCGAGTCCGCGAGCCCGTCAGTCCACCGCGTGCTGCCGGACGGGTGCATCGACGTGGTGCTGGGGTTTTCAGGGCAGGCGGACGAACCCGAATCGGCGATGGCCGTAGGGACGATGACGCGGGCGCTCGTTCTCGATGGCGGGTCCTGGCCCGAGTGCTTCGTGGGCGTGCGGTTTCGCCCGGGGAAGGCTGCGGCCTTCCTGACCGTTCCGGCGAACGAGCTCACGGACCTGCGGGTGCCGCTCGACGAGCTGTGGCTCGATGCCGGCGAGGTTCGTGAGGCGCTTTCGGCTGGGGCTGGCGCGGTGGAGCGGGTACGTGCGCTCGAACGCGTGCTCGCGTCTCGTGTGGTGCCGAGCGTCGTGTCGGCCCAGAACGATGTGGATGAGGCGATACGCCGGATCGTGGATGCTGGGGGCAGCCTTGGCATCACGCGGCTGGCTCCAGCGTTAGGCGTGACGCGGCAGCATCTGGCGCGGCGGTTTGCGCAGCTCGTGGGCGTGTCGCCAAAGACGTTCGCGCGCGTGGTGCGCCTGGGCCGTGTGATCGAGCGTGCGCGTGCCGTGCCGGCGGGTGAGGCGATCAACTGGAGCGCGCTGGCGCTGGATGTCGGGTACTACGATCAGTCACATCTCGTGGACGAGTTCAAGGAGCTGACTGGAGTTAGTCCGACGGTCTGGCAGCGGGGATAAAACGGGAACGCCTCCGGCGCGCCGCTTCCCGGTCGTTCCGGTTCCATTTTTCCAAGCTTCCGCGATCAACGATCGCTAGCTTCGGCCCCAGCACCTCAACCGGAGCAACAACCAACCATGCAGACCATGCAACAGAGCACGATGAAGAA
>DATCGG010000072.1:0-12122 GCA_036509075.1 Gemmatimonadaceae bacterium | reverse complement strand
TCGGGTGGCCGGGTGGAGGGCGCGCGCCTGCCGTTTCAGACGTTCGACCTGGCGAAGGACAATCGGTCGATCACGGTGAACCTGCCGCGTGGCCGGTGGAAGTGCGACCTGCAGGCATACACCTGCGTGGCGGCTGATTCGACGGCGTCGGATCGCCGTGCCCCGGCGAACTCGAGCGTCTCGCCCGACGGCAAGTGGGCCGCCTACATCAAGGATTACAACCTGTGGGCTCGCGAGCTGGCCACCGGGAAGGACGAACAGCTCACGACCGACGGGATCAAGGACTTCGGGTACGCGACGGACAACGCGGGCTGGGTGCACAGCGATCGGCCGGTGCTCACGTGGTCGCCGGACTCGAGGCAGATCGCGACGTACCAGCAGGACGAGCGGGGGACGCGCGAGATGTATCTCGTGTCCACGAACGTCGGCGCGCCGAAGCTCGAGGCGTGGCATTACCCGTATCCCGGCGACAGCGTGATCTTCCGCATCAGCCGGGTGATCATTCATCTGCTGCCTAACGGTGGCGCACACGTGCTCCGGCTCGATATGCCGCCGGATGCGCATCGCTCGACGGTATCGGACCACGTGAACTGCGGCGGCGAGATCTGCGACGCGCAATGGTATCCCGATGGTTCGCACCTGGCGTTCATCTCGAGCTCTCGCGATCACAAGACCGCGTGGTTCCGGGTCGCCGACGCGAAGACCGGCGAGGTGAAGACGCTGTTCGAGGAGCACTCGAACACGCAGGTGGGCGACGCATCGCTGCCGGAGAATCTGTGGCGTCCGCTGCCGGCGTCGAACGAGCTGCTCTGGTGGTCGCAGCGCGACAACTGGATTCACCTCTACCTGTACGACCTAACGACGGGCAAGCTCAAGAACCGCATCACCACCGGTGATGGCAACGTCGAGGACATCGTGCGCGTCGACGAAAAGGCGCGTCAGATCTACTTCATGGCGCAGGGGAAGGACCCGAGCCGGGATCCCTACTTCCAGCACCTCTATCGCATCGGGTTCGACGGCAAGGGCCAGACGCTGCTCACGGCGGAGAACGCGAACCACACGATCACGGTATCGCCCGATGGGAAGTACTTCGTCGATTCGTACTCGACGCCCGTGGTGCCGCCGGTGACAGTGCTCCGCGACGCGAACGGGAAGGTGCTGCAGACGCTCGAGAAGGCGGACATCACCCGGCTGCTCGCGACCGGCTGGAAGCCGCCGACCATGTTCACGGTGAAGGGGCGCGACGGGAAGACCGACATCTACGGTCTCATGTACACGCCGTCGAAGCTCGACTCCGCGAAGAAGTATCCGATCATCGACTACATCTACCCCGGGCCACAGAGCGGGAGCGTCGGGCCACGCAGCTTTTCACCCGCGCGTGGCGATCATCAGGCGCTGGCGGAGCTCGGCTTCGTCGTCGTGGCGATTGACGGGATGGGCACGCCGGGGCGATCGAAGGCGTTCCACGACACGTACTACGGGCACATGGGCGACAACACGATTCCCGACCAGGTCGCGGGAATCAAGGAGCTCGCACAGAAGTACTCGTTCATCGACGTGGACAAGGTGGGTATCTGGGGTCACTCGGGTGGCGGCTTCGCGACCGCGAGCGCGATGTTCAAGTTCACGGACTTCTTCGATGTTGGGATCGCCGAGTCGGGCAACCACGACAACCGGAACTACGAGGACGACTGGGGCGAGCGATACCAGGGACTGCTGGAGAAGAATGGCCCGAGCGACAACTACGCCGAGGAGTCGAACGCGACGTACGCGAAGAATCTCAAGGGCAAGCTGATGCTCGTGCATGGCCAGATGGATGACAACGTGCCGCCCGAGAACACGCAGCTCGTCGTGGACGCGCTGGTGAAGGCGGGGAAGGATTTCGACCTGATCATGCTGCCGCACGCGCGACATGGGTACGGCGTGGACAACAACTACATCATGCGGCGGCGTTGGGACTACTTCGTAAAGAACCTGCAGGGTGCCGAGCCGCCGAAGGAGTATCAGATCGGGAAGCCGCAGATCGTTCCGTAGGGAGCCTGGCGGCAGGCGGCAGGCGGCAGGCGGCAGGTGGCAGGCGGCAGGCGGCAGGCGACAGGCTAACGACTACCGACTACCGACTCTTATGACGAAAATCCGATCCAGCGGCCCGCCGCCGCCACCGTGAACCACAGCAGCAGCGACACGGCAGCCGTGACACGAGTGAGCCGCGACGTCTCGAGCGACCGCACCGCGACGCGTTTCCGCACCGTGAACGTGTAGAGCAAGGCCACGGGGAGCGTGGCGATCTTCACCCAGAATGCCGGCGTATGCAGGACCCTCCCCGCCTCCGACGCGAAGAGCAGGACTCCAGTCGAGACGATCAGGGCAAGGCTCGCCTCGAGCCACGGGTGCACCGCGGTGGCCAGTGCCGGCAGCGACTGATTCGTTAGGCCGACGCCGAACATCCGCAGGTCGACGATCAGCAGTGTGCCGCCCAGCGCGCACAATCCGAGCAGGTGTCCCGACTCGATGGCCGGGAAGAGCCACGGCGAAATGCGTGTCAGTATCCGTGTTGGCGATTCCTCGTAGGCCACGAGGCGCCCGGCGATCACGGCTCCGCTCCAGGCCGTGAGCGACACGATCGCCGCCACGCGAGCGGCGGTAGGTGGCATGGCGGCCGAATCCCAGTCGGCAATCCGCCGGCGCGTGCGCGCGTGAAAGAACCACACGTTGAACCCGGCGACCGCCAGCAGGACCAGCTTGATCCGGAAGCTCAGGTCTCTGTAGTAGTCGACCGGCGTGGCGGTGAACAGCAGGACCCCGGTGACGACCATGACGAGGAACGCGCCGCGCGTCCACGGCAGCAGCCGCTGCGTGAACGCCGAAGCCGGGATGTGGGTCATGGCGACGCCGAGCAGCCGTAGGTCGAGCATCACCGCGGTGCCGACAAAGAGCGCGAGGCACAGGACGTGGACCGATTCCAGGAGCGGCCACACGTAGACCGACTCGTGCAGCGCGACGCTCCACTGCGTGGCCGCAAGCCATTGGAGCACCGTGAGGATCGACATCGCTACGGGTCCGTCGCCACTGGAGGATCGCTTGGTTGGGCTCGGCCGAATCTATTGCTGCGTAGAATGGTGAGCCACCGTGCCTATCGGGTCGAATCGCTCGTCGTTAAGGGATGACAGTGCGACCAGTAGCGAAGGCGGGCATCGTTGTCGCGGGGTACGTCGCGGCGGTGGCAGTCGCGTCGCTTGTCCTGCGCGTCTACATCGCCGCCACCAGTGGCGCGGACCGACAGACCTACGGAGGGATGTACGCCTTCGGCGACAGCCTCCTGTTTCTCGGGGTCGCCGGCGTCGCGGCAATTCCTGCAACGGGCGCCGCGCTCTTCTTTCTACGCTCGCACCGGGGGTTCTGGAGAATCCTTTCGATCGGGGGCCTCGCGACCGCGGCGACGGCGATCCTGGCGTCAGTCCTGTTCCTTGCGATGCGGGCAACAGCAGGTCACGGGCCGTTGCAGTCGTGGGCCATGCTGACGCCGCTCAGAATTCTGGTTGCGCCACTGCTCGCCCTGTTCTTTCTCCTCGCCGGGCTTTTCGCGCCGACGCGATCCGCGCGTCTCTGCCTCGCGTCCGCGGCTGCGATCGAGGTCGTCGCGTTCGTGGCGGTCGCCGGGACGTGGTGGGTGTCCGGTCGTTAGGAATCAGCGTACCCCGGTGCGTTGCGAGCTCGCCATCGTCGCGTAATGCTCGGCCTCGGCCGACCTGCCTAACGCGGCGTAGTCGCGCGCGAGCGCGTCGGCGATCCGCGCGAAGAGGCGAGGCTGCGATCGCCTCTTCTTGTCCACCACAGCATAGGCCGCCCGCAACTCCGGCTCGGCCTTGTCGTAGTGCCCGAGCGCCATGAGACACGTCCCGAGCCCGAAGCGACCATCGGCCGTCGCGAGATGGTCCGCGCCGAACTTGGCGACCGCCATGTCGACGCCCTTCTCCAACAGGGGCAGCGCCTCCGAGGCACGTCCCTCCGCCGTCAGCGTTTGGCCCAGCCCCAGCTGCGACCTGATGAAGAGCGGTTGCTGCGCGGGCTTGTCGCGGTCGACCAGGTCGGCCACCTCGCGGAACGATCGCTCGGCGTCGTGCAGGTTGCCGCTCTCGCGCAACGCCTGGGAGAGACTCTGATGGACCGTGAGTGTGTACGTGTGCTTCGCCCCGAGCAGCGACGCGTACAGATCCCGCGAATCACGCAGAAACGGAATCGCTTTGTCGGGCTTGCCCTCGAGCCGCAGCACGCTGCCGATGTTGCTCATGCTGAGCGCGACAGCGGTGGCCTTGGGTCCCAGGACGGCGCGGTTCACGGAAAGAGCCTCGCGATACGTGCGCTCGGCTTCGTCGAAGTCGCCCTTGTCACGGAGGATCGTGCCGAGGTTGTCGAGGCTTGCCGCGACGTTCGCGTGGTTCTCGCCGAACATCTGGCGGTCGAGCGCGAGCGCTTCGCGGACCAGCGGCTCGGCCTTCTCCCAGTCGCCCTTCTCCCGGAAGAGCATCGCCCCGAGATTGTTGAGGCCAATCGTGACGCTCGGATGTGCGTTGCCTAACGACTTCCGCTTCGCGGCCAGGGACTGGCGGTAGAGCGCCTCCGCCTCGTCGATCTTGCCTCGGAACTGCTGCACCTGGGCGAGGTTCTGCAGCGTTTGTGCGGTGTAGGGATGGTCCTTCCCGAGCTTCTCCACCTGGATCGCGAGGGCTTCGCGATACAGGGGCTCGGCGTCATCGTAGGCACCCTTCCAGAACAGCGACAGACCGAGGTTGTTGAGGCTCGTCGCGACCCCGAGATCACGCGGCCCGAGGACGGCCCGCCGAATCGCGAGTGCCTGACGAAAGAGCGAGTCCGCACCGGCGAAGTCGTTTCGGGCTTGGCGCAGCTGGGCCACGTGATCGATGCTCGCCGCGGTCACCGTGTCCTCGGTCCCGAAGAACGTCCGACGCTGGGCCAGTGCGCCGACGAGCAACGGCTCCGCTTCGTCGAGCCTGTCCTGTGCTGTCAGTGTCTGCCCGAGCGCGTCCATGGCTTCGGCAACCGCTGGATGACGCGGTCCATACAACGTCCTCCGCTCGGCGAGCGAGCGCCGCTGCTGTGACGCTGCCTCGTCAAAGAGGCCGAGGTTCGAGTAGACTCGGCCGAACACGGTGCGAAGCTCGGCCTGATTCTCGGCGTGGCCGGCGAGAACGGAATCCACCCTGGCCGCACCGCGGTCGAGCAGCGCTCGCGCCGTCACGTCTCCGGATCGCAGGTTCGGTGGTGCGAACGGGTCGGCGACGTCGAACACGCTCACGAGGTAATCCTCAACCGCCTTCGCCTTGCCCGCCTCCGCTTCGGCTCGAGTGCGCAGCGACACCTCACGAATGCCAGCGCCGGCGATCAGCGCGATGATGGCCGCACTCGCCGCCACGCCGAGGCGGTGGCGACCGACGAACTTCCGCATCCGGTACGTAGCGCTATCGGGGCGAGCGAGCAGCGGGCGGCCGTCGCGAAATCGGTCGATGTCATCCAGCATGGCTGCCGCCGAGGCGTAGCGCCGATCGGGCTCTTTTCGCAGCGCCTTCAGCACAATCGCGTCGACGTCGTCTCGCAGCACTCGATTCGCGTCGCTCACCGAGGACGGAAGTGCGGGTTCCTCGCGCAGAACCACCTCCTCGAGCTCGTGGAGGCTGCGGCCACGCAGTGGGAAGGGCAACTGCCCCGTGAGCAGTTCGTAGAGTACGACGCCGAGCTGGTACACGTCGGTGAGCGTCGTGATCGGCTCACCGCGGATCTGTTCGGGAGCGGCATACGCCGGCGTCATCCACCGCTGGCCCGTATGCGTTAGGCGCGGGTGCACGCTGCCGTCGCGCGGCTCGAGCAGCTTTGCCAGCCCGAAGTCGAGCAACTTCACCCTTCCATCGGTCGTGACGAAGATGTTCGAGGGCTTGAGATCCCGGTGCACCACGAGATTGCGATGCGCGTACTGCGTCGCCTCGACGACGGTCGCAAAAAGCTCGAGCCGCCGTGCCAGCGGTAGCGCGCGCTCGGTGCAGTATTGGTCAATCGGTGCGCCGTCTACGTACTCGAGCACCAGGAAGGGGAAGCCGTCGTCGGTCACTCCTCCGTCGAGCAGTCGTGCGATGTTCGGGTGATTGAGCTTCGCGAGAATCTGGCGTTCGGTTCGGAGCCGCTCGAGATCGAGCTCGGAATCCAACCCCGGACGCAGCAGCTTGATCGCGACCTCCTGCTCGAACGCGCCATCGGCGCGATGCGCGAGGAAGACGCGCGACATTCCGCCGCGTCCGATCTCCCGCTCGACGAGGTAGGCTCCGATTCGGCGCCCGATGAATGGGTCGGGTCCTCCTTCGACTGACTGAAGGAGTGCGGCGGCGGCGCCGACCGGCGGTGAAGCCAGAAAACCGGACGCCTGCGGGAGCTTGGCGAGGAGCGCTTCCACCTCTGCGCGCAGCTCGGGGTCGCCGCTGCAGGCCTCATCCAGCAGGGAGGGCCAGCTTGCTGGTTCGAGGGTCAGCGCCCTGTCGAGTACCTGTTCCACACGCTGCCAGCGGTCGGCGTCGAATCGCATGGGCGCTACGGACCTCGAACGGCTATGCACGGTTGAGAGCGTCGTCGCTCGACGACCCAAGCTGAGGCCGGGACCTGAGCCCGTCCAGGGCAAGCTTTGGCGGCCCCAGTTTCAGCCTCCCGTTGAAAGCCCCGGTAGCCGACGACAGCTTGGGGAATCGGGAATCGGGAATCGGGAATCGGGAAACGCGGGGAACGCCCATATGGAAAGACGCGAGCTCATTCGATTTCTGATGGCGACGGTGGGACTCAAGTGCGTCGAGGGCTTCATGCCCGACGAGCTTCTGGCGTTCGGTGTGCAGGTGCGCGAAGCCGGTCCGAGCGGTGGGGTTCTCGACGCACATAACCGTCGCACGGTGGTCCTGGCCGCCGAGCGGATCATTCCCGCCGGCGAGACACCCGGTGCGACGGATGCGGACGTCGTGACGTTCGTCGACCGGATGCTGGCGGACTGGTACAACTCCGACGAGCGCGACCGGTTTCTCGCCGGACTCCGTGAGCTCGATGCCAGGTGCCGCGCTCGCCACGGCAAGGACTTCGCCGATTGCGACGAGCGCGATCAGGTAGGGGAGCTCACGGCGTTCGACGATGACGCAGCGGCGCGCAGGCGCATGCCGGGGGCGAACCCTAACGAGCATTGGTTCGCCATGCTCAAGTACACGACGGTGTTCGGCTACTGCACGTCGGAGATCGCGATGCGCCGCACGCTCGGAGCGTGGCCTCGCCCGACGCGCTACGATGGCTGCGCGCCCGTGGGCGCGCGGGAGGGCTGACCGGTGCGACGATCCGTTCCGGAGTACGACGCGATCGTCGTCGGGTCGGGGATGACCGGCGGCTGGGCCGCGAAAGAGTTGACCGAGCTCGGGCTGCGGACGCTCGTGCTCGATGCCGGCCGACCGATCGTGCCTAACAAGGACTATCGCGAGCACACACCACCGTGGGAGATGCCGTTCCGCGGGCTCGGCGACCGGCAGACGGTCGCGCGTCGTCAGGCGGTGCAGCGGAACTCGGTGACGTTCGACGAGATGAGCCACCAGTTCTGGGTGGACGACGTCGACAACCCGTACTCGACGCCCGCGAACAAGGCCTTTCACTGGCTTCGCGCGCGGCAGGTCGGTGGAAAGTCCATCATCTGGGGTCGCCAGGTCTATCGGTGGAGCAACCTCGATTTCGAGGCGAACCTGCGCGACGGCATCGGCGTCGACTGGCCCATCCGCTATGCGGATATCGCGCCCTGGTACGATCTCGTCGATCGATTCATCGGTGTGAGCGGTCAGGCCGAGGGACTCGCCCATCTGCCGGACGGACCGTTCCTCCCGCCGATGGCGATGAATTGCGTCGAGTCGCACGTCCGTGACCGGGTGGCCTCGAAGTTCGGACGGGATCGCGTGCTGACGATGGGGCGGGTGGCCATTTTGACAGAGCGACACAACGGTCGGGCCGCGTGTCACTACTGCGGCCCGTGCCATCGCGGGTGCGTCACGCGCTCGTACTTCAGCAGCGTGAACGCGACGCTACCGGCCGCCGAGGCGACGGGGCGCCTGACGCTCCTGCCGTACAGTATCGCGCGTCATCTCGTGTACGACGAGCAGGCGAATCGCGTGACGGGCGTGCTCGTCGTCGATGCGCGCACGCGCGAAACGCGCGAGTACACGGCTCGCGTGGTGTTCCTGTGCGCGTCCGCGCTCGAGAGCGCGCGCATCCTGCTCAACTCCGCGACCTCACGCCACCCGGACGGTCTCGCGAACTCGAGTGGGCAGGTGGGGCGCAACATCATGGACCACATCAAGTGGGGTGGAGCGAGCGGGACCTTCGATGGGTGGAGCGATCGGCAAACGATCGGGCAACGGCCGAACGGCGTCTACGTGCCGCGGTTCCGCAACGTGACCGCGCGACATCCCGACTTCATTCGCGGCTATGGGTTCCAGGGTGGCGCGGGACGCGCCGGCTGGGAAGCGAAAGCCAGGGCGCGCGGGATCGGGCTCGCGTTCAAGGAAAGCCTAACGCGCCCCGGGCCGTGGACGATGAGCTTCGGCGGGTTCGGCGAGATGCTGCCCAACCCGGCCAATCGCGCGACGCTGCATCCGACGCTCGTGGATGCGTGGGGAATCCCCACGCTGCACATCGAGGCAGCGTGGAGCGACAACGAGCTGGCGATCCATCGTGACATGAACGTGACTGCCGCGGAGCTGCTGGAGGCGGCGGGCGCGAAGGACATTCGGCCGGATGCGCGCGGGCCGAGCACACCGGGCAACACGAATCACGAGATGGGAACGGCGCGGATGGGGCGCGACCCGAAGACGTCGGTGCTGAACGGCTGGAACCAGACGTGGGACGTGCCTAACGTGTTCGTCACGGACGGTGCGTGCATGGCGTCGAGCGGTAACCAGAATCCGTCGCTCACGTACATGGCGTTGACGGCGCGCGCGTGTCATTATGCCGTGGATGCCATGAAGCGGGGCGACCTGTGATGCCGACGGCGGCACCCGCCGTCACCGGTCTCGCACGTTAGGCGACCCATGCACCTGCGACGGGCCGACGTGGTCTGGAACGGCGGCGTGGCAGTGGCGTACTTCCTCGCGGCCAAGCTCGGACTGACGCTGGCGACCGTGGGGGTGACCGTCACACTCGTCTGGCCGCCGTCGGGTGTCGCGGTCGCGGCGATGTTGCTCCTTGGCCAGCGCGTCTGGCCGGGGGTGGCGCTCGGCGCGTTCATCGCGAATGCCACCACCGATGCGCCGATTGCCATCGCGTGGTTCACCGCCGTGGGCAATCCGCTCGAGGCTGTCGTTGCGACATTGCTGCTGCGGCGCGTCGGCGACTTCGACCCGTCTCTCGAGCGCACGCACGACGTGCTCGCGCTCACGCTGCTCGGCGCCATCGTCGCTCCGGCGGTCGGTGCAACCGTCGGAGTCGCCGGACTGGTGTCGACCGGCACCGTGACCCCGAGCGGAATCGCCGGCGCGTGGTTCACGTGGTGGGGCGGCGATGCGATGGGGATCCTGCTCGTGACCCCGCTCATCCTTGCGTGGGTCAGTCGACCGCGTCGCGGCGCGTCGGCCGCGCGGATCCTCGAAGGGACGGCGCTGGTCGCGATCACGGGAATTGCCGGCTTCCTCGTGTTCGGCGGGCTCCTGGCGGGGCGCGTCACGGCTCCGCTCGTGTACGTCGCGCTTCCACTGCTCATCTGGGCCGCGTTCAGCTTCGAGCTGCGAGGCGCTACCACCGGCTCCGTGGTGATCGCGGCGATCGCCGTGTGGTGGACGAGTCATGGGACCGGGCCGTTCGCGCGCGAGACGCTCGGGCTCAGCCTCGTGCACCTCGGCGCGTTCATGGGAGTTGCGACACTCACGAGCCTCGTGCTCGCGGCGATCGTGCGCGAGCGCCGACGTGCGGACAGTGACCGCGCCGCGAGCCTGGTGCGTGAACGTACCGCGCGGCGCGACGCCGAGCTGGCGAGCAGCGCGAAGTCCGACTTCCTGGCGGTCATGTCGCACGAGCTGCGCACGCCGCTCAACGCGATCATCGGATATGTCTCACTCCTCGCTGACGGCATTACCGGGCCAGTGAATATCCAGCAGGTCGCTCAGCTCGGTCGCGTGAAGGCGAGCGCCACGCACCTGCTCGCGCTCATCGAGCAGATCCTGTCCCTGTCTCGCATCGAGGCGGGGCACGAGGACATGCATGTGGAGCACGTCGACGTGCGAACGGTGGTGCGGGACGCCACGACGCTCGTGGAGCCGCTCATGGCGGCGAAGGGGCTCGCGCTGCAGGTGGACCTTCCACCAGAGCCGGGTGAGCTCGCGACGGATGTGACGAAGGTGCGCCAGATTCTGCTGAACCTGTTGACGAACGCGAGCAAGTTCACGGAGCGCGGAACGGTGCGGTGCGAGCTGCGTGCGGAGGGCGAGATGCTCGTCGTCGACGTGAGCGATACGGGGCGGGGGATCACGAGCGCGGACCTGCCGCACGTCTTCGAGAGCTTCTGGCAGGCCGGCGTGGGAGACCACGAGCGTCCTGAGGGCGTGGGGCTGGGGCTCAGCGTGAGCCGGCGACTCGCTCAACTCCTCGGTGGCGAGATCACGGTCGAGAGCGAGCCGGGGCAGGGGAGTACGTTCACGCTGAGGCTCCCGCGGCGGGTGCCTAACGACAACGGCCGTGACCCCGGTGTGCGGCATGAGCCGCCATGACCCGCATCCGTTGACGGCGGGCGGATTCGGCAAGACGGTGGGCAGGCGCACGTTGCGAACCGGCGGTGAGAGCCGTCGCGCCGCCTTCGTCTTGAGTCAGACCCGTTCCGCGACCGCCTGCTCTTCGGAGCGCGCCAGTATTGGAGGTGATGCTCCTATATGTGCTTGCACGGCCACGTTAGTGAGGAACGCGCTGTGGGTATGCCCCATCACATAGACTCCGAAGTCAGGGTTGCCCGCGTACGCGATTGAGGACGCGGCGGTGTAGTACGCACGTCTGTTCGGGTCTAACGCTCGCAAGAGCGAGTTCCGGAAAACGTCGTTCGTGGTCGTGTGGCCGTTCTCGGCCCCGTCGCGATTGTTCGGATCGGCGCGCTGTCCGTGCTCGATGTAGACGCCGCCAGCACGGATCTCCTGTCTGCGTTTCGGTATGCCCGCCGGTGTGTACGCCGCGAAGTAGCAATCGTGATTCCCCCAAAGCCACCATGAGTTGAACCCGGGAGCAGCCCCCAACTTATTGAGCTTTGGGATCAAGGTCGGAAAGCACCTCTCCGTGCGTTTCACCCAGCTATCGATGAAGTCGGTGGCCAGCATCGCCTTCGGGTTAGGCGGCGTTAGGATGATGTCCGAGGCTGGAAAGCGCGCGCCGATCTTGTCGACCGGAACATCGGCGAAAAACCGCTCCAGTCCGATCCAGAGGTCGTACATATCGCCGATCTGGACGAAGTGCGGCGTCCACGGGCTGGCCAGCTTGATCGTCATCACGCGGTCGATGAACGCCTCGAGATCTCGAGCGGCCGAGCCGCTCTGCGGCCCGAAGATGTCACCGGTGATGTAACGGTCGAACCACCGTTCCGCGGCGGCACCAAGAGCGCGCACACCGTTTTGATACGTGATGACTCCTTCGTCGTCGGCTGGGGTTCGCCCGGTGGCCGGCGCCTCGCGACCGAGTTCCCACCAGACAGTGTCGGTCTTGTACTGGTGGCGTTCCAAATGGTTGCCGTCGGCCTGCAAGAGCTTGTACTGTGTCGTCGGCACATCATTCACGTTGCCGTCGACATTCCCGCGCATGACCGGTTTTGCTGGCTGGCTGGCGTCAGGCAGCTTCGCCGGCTTTTCCGTAGCTACGGGCAGGTGCAGGTCGGGAAGCACGATGTACAGTCGCCCATCGGGTGCCCACGTGTTGTTGCGGTTGGCGTTGGGAGACGTGACCCACTTGTTGAGACGCACGGAATACCCATTCCCCCGAAGGTGCCGGATCACCTGATTGACCGGGATCGACAGGGGAACGCCTGCGTTGTCGAGCAGAAGGTGTTGGTCGGTGTCGAGCTGCGCGTCCTG
>DATCGG010000071.1:0-3666 GCA_036509075.1 Gemmatimonadaceae bacterium | reverse complement strand
GAGAAGGTCGTCGGGAGCCAGGCGGTCGCCACGCAGATAGACGAAATCGCCCGCGCGTCCACCCATCACGAGCTGACCGCGCCGACGCTCGCGGTCGGGCGTCATCTCGTTGACCGCGACGCCAAGCTTGAAGGCCTTCGTAGCGTCGGCGCCGAGCGCCGAGCGTTCGAGAGCGATTCGAACCGAATAACCTCGCGGCGTACGCTCCCATGAGGCATGCAGCGGCGGCGCAGCGCCGCCGCCCGCCCGAGCGGTGACGCGAACGCGGTTACCATCGAGCTCCGGAACCAACAGCCAACTGAGCTCACGCGGAGCTCCTCCGCCGTCGCGCGCGCCCGGAACGTGCACATGCAGCTGAACCCCGTCGCTGTTGGTATCGGGATGCTCGTTGTCGAGCGGGTTGGAGTCGATCCGTGGCGCGAAGTAAAGGTCTCCTTTCTCGACGTCGACGATCACGAACAGCTGGTCCGCGTCAGCCCAAAGCGAGACAGTGGCGCGGGGAGCTCCGGCATCCAGCCATGCAAGTTCCGACCGCCGGTAGTTGGTCTCCGACAGGTCCATTGCGAGCGTTCGCGGATGCAACTTCCCTCGGCGCTGTTTCGGGATCACCAACGGTTCGCGCGCGGCATCGGCGCGCGCCTCGATCGCGGACCGGCGCCCGTGCGCACCCTCGAGCTGCAAGTGGGCAGCACCGTTGGCTCCCGAAGTCAGGATGCTCCAGGTCCGGTCGCCGCGTTGGTGATCGTGGCGGCTCCCGTCGCGCAGGCGAACGGTGACGGCAGCGCCCTCGCGGGTGATCGACTCGACCGCGCCGTGCACGTCCCACACGCACAGAACGCGTCCGGATGCGCCATCGGCCCGCATGAAGTGGAAACGCGTCGGGCCTGAGCCAGGCGGGCCGAACGCGGTGGCTCTCCACCACGCGCTCGGACCGTCAACGATGAATCGCGCCTCGGCGGTCGACGCGCCGAGCCGAGCTCGGAGCCTAACGTCGCGACTGACGGCGGCAGTCTCCGTTTCGGTGAGAAAGCGAAAACCATCCTCCATGCCCGATCCACCGTGGGGATTCGCACGCGTCCACGGGCCCACGCCTTCGAGCTCACCATCAACGTGGAATGGGAGGTCCACCCGAACGTCGCGCGCCGAGCGCCACGTCAGCTCATCCACCAGGTAGTCGGGCATGGCCACGATGGTTCGCTGGAACGTGACGCCATGCGCTAGGCCGTCCACGCGCGCCTTCACCCAGCCCACGTCGCCTCGGTCCTCGTACGCGATCAGCTCTCCGTGTACCCGTTCCTGCGAGCGTCCGCCAACCACTGGGGCGTTATGCGCAAGCGTGCTGCGATACCAATGCAGTGATGGGTCGACATAGGATCCCGTCCCGACATCGTCCAGCCAGCGATTGTCTCCGTGAACGAGCACGAAGTTCAGACGATCGGGGTGGCCATGTCCCGCGCCGGAGTGCCCGTAATCGAGCGCCGCATACAGGCGGCCGGAGTCGCGGCGGAGAATGGCGTAGCCCTGCGCCTCGAGCAGCACCGATCGCGGGCGCGACGGAACGAGCGGAGGCAGCTCAGGCGTCGCGAACAGGAGCGAGCGCCAGCCGAGATCAGTGCGGTCGAGCCCCACGGCCGGCGTGTTCCGTTCAGCCTCCGCGGTGGACCGCGATCGGCCGGTGTCGCCACGCGGGACCGTGCGGTCATACAACGTCGCGAGCGCGCCGGTCAATCGGTCATCGTCCGGTCGCCTGACGAGTCCAAGCTCCGCCAGCTCGGCGAAGCGCCACTGTCGCAGTGACACGCGATACTGCGAATCACGACGCGACGGAAAGGTGAAATCCGGCAGCGCGGTAACGAAAGGCGTAGCGAACGCCTCGTCGAACCGGGCAATGAGAGCGGAGTCGAGCTGCACCCCAGCTGCGGCCGCGATCGTGACGCCGTACCAGAGTCCGCGATGGGCGAAGAGATGGTAATTCTCACCCTCGTACCACGTCCCATCGCTGAGCAGTCCCTCCTTCATGTGCCTGACGAGACCCGACGGCCCATGCAGCGCCGCCTCGTCCACGCGACCTGAGAGCACCCGTGCGGCCGCGAGGAGCGCGGCATTGTTCCAGACCTGGCGGTTCGACAAGCCCTCGTCGTAGCCGGCGATCAGAGCCGCGCTCGGCTCGACCAGCCGATCGCGCACCGTGGCGCCGAGCCCCGATGGCCCGGCCCCATCCGTCATCTCGAGAAGATCCAGCGCGACGACGAGCTGCAGCAACCAGATCGACTCGAGATACGTGCTGAAAAAGACCCGTGTGGGCCCGAGCACGTTGTCCTTGTTCGGGTAATCGAGATAGCGATCGGCGTACGCAGTCAGAACACGCTGCCCGAGGTCGCGGTGCCGAGAGTCGCCGCGTAAGGCGAACAGCGTCGCGGCGTGCACCGCCCGCTCGGCCAGCCAGAGCTGGTACCACATGATCCACCAGCGGTAGTGCGTGTCGTCGTCGAATACAGACCCGCACTTCGGGCAGCGATGTGCGCGCGGCGACCATGGGTCGAACTCGAGCATCGTTCCGTCGTGCTCGCATCGTCCCCCGCGACGCGTCATGCGCGCTTTCTCTGGAGGGATGAAAAGTTCCCGCGCCATCAACGGTTCGAGATCCTGCGCCAGCGAATCCGCGAGCGCATGCAGCGTTCCGCGCGCGCTCGGGCGACGCGCGTCGAGATCGGTGGGTTGGAGCAGAACCGTCACTGGCCGGCGTGAGACCCGGCGAGCCGCCAGTCCGCGATCGTAGGCATCTCGCCGCGAAGATCCATGCGCACGCCGCTCAGGCGAGACGTAACGCCCTGGACTCCCCGCGAATGGTAGACCCACGCCACCGGTGTCTCGTCGTCCAGCGTTCGCTGCACGTCGCGCCACGCGCCGACCAGCGCATCGTGAGTTCGCGCGTCGCGAACACGGTCGAACGCCGCATCGAGCTGCTGCGTGTGGAAGGCAGCGTAGTCGAGCGCACCGCCGGACAGCTTCGAGTCGAACATCGCCGCAAGATACGAGAGCGAGAGGTCGCCCGGGATTCCAGTGAACAACGCATCGAACCGCTTTGGCTTCGCACGCGCCTCCGAGAGAAACGCGCCGAACTCGAGCTGCCGAATCGCCATGGTGATGCCGTGCGCACGCAGGTCCGCCTGCAGCAGCTGCTCGACAGCATTGTCTCCGCTGCCCACCGTGAGGAGCGTGAACGCGAGAGGCTTTCCACCACGTGTGCGGCGGCCATCGGGAGCGCGAGTCCAGCCGGCGGCGTCGAGGAGCGAGTCGGCTGCGCTGGCCGGGGGCGCGGGCACACCCAGCGCGAGCGGATTGTCCGGCGGCGCCGGGCCATACGCGGGAGTCGCGTAGCCCGCGAGCGCCGCATCGATGATGCGCTTGCGGTCGATCGCCGCCGAGATGGCCTTGCGGACCCGGACGTCGTCGAACGGCTCACGTGCGGCGTTGAAAACGATCCCGTTCGAGAGGAGGACGGGATATGAGATCACGCGCAGCGATGGGTCGCGTGACACGAGCGTCGCCATTGTCGGCGCAATGCCCGCAACGGCAAGCTCGCCGCTCACCAGGCCGGCGAACTTCGTCGTCGGCTCGTCGACGACGCTCACCACGACGCCAACCAAACGCGGTGCACCGCCG
>DATCGG010000070.1:0-5203 GCA_036509075.1 Gemmatimonadaceae bacterium | reverse complement strand
TAGGATTTCACCACTGGACCCGCTCACTCACAGTGTGGCTGGCGGTCAGGTGCCCAAGGGGCATTCGACGAAACGCGCTTATCGTGACTTCTTCCAGCTTCGAGCCACCCATTAAGCCGCCCGGCGTGCACCCTGTTGTGGTGGCCGACGAGCTCGTTCCGAACCGCCGGGGAACTGTCGCGGTTCTCGCCCACGTCAAACGGGACGGCGATTGGACACTCCCGCGGCTGTTCCGCGCGTTCGCGCTGTGGGGGAACGCGGAGGTCGACCTCACGCGTGCGCAAATAGGAGCCGGCACGTCTCACATCGAGATCAAGTCCATCATGGGTAACGTCACGGTGTTGGTGCCGCCCGAGATTCGCATCGAATGCGACGTCGACCCGGTGATTGGCAGCTTCGAAGTCGCGCGGGAGGCCGAGAGCACGAGATCGCCCGACGCCCCGCTGGTGCGGATCACGGGGACGGCGTTCATGGGCGCGGTCGAAGTGAAGGTGATCGACCCCAACGCCCCGACCTGGTTCGAGAAGCTCCGTGCGCGATGGACCGCGGGAGCTGGCTGACCGCTGCATCAGCGCCTGACGCGTAGCATCGGCCTCGTCGGCCGAGCACACGTCACATTGAAACGGGCCGCCACTTCGATCCGTATGGGCATCCCATACGACACCACTCAACGGCCGCCCCGACCCCATGAAAGCGATCGTCCAGGAAGGCTACGGGTCGCCCGACGTACTGAGGCTGCGCGAGATCGGGCTGCCAGCTGTCGCGGACGATGGTGTACTCGTTAGGGTACACGCGGCTTCGGTCAACGCCTACGATGCGCACCTCGTTTACGCGCCGCCGGCCGCCCGCCTGTTCTTCGGCCTGCGAAGCCCGCGAATCGCTGTGCGCGGCGCGGACGTCGCCGGCACCGTCGAGTCGGTCGGCAGGAACGTCACTCGCTTCAAACCTGGCGACGAGGTATTCGGTGGCGCACCCGGCGCGTTTGCCGAGTACGCGAGCACGAAGGAATTCCGGCTGGTTGCCAAGTCTCCTCGGCTCACCTTTCAGGAAGCCGCCGCGCTGCCGATCGCAGGCGTCACAGCGCTCCAGGGCATTCGCGACGCGGCGCGTGTGCAGCCCGGACAACGCGTCCTCGTTCACGGCGCTGGCGGTGGTGTCGGCTCCTTCGCCGTGCAGATCGCAAAGGCGCTCGGCGCGCACGTCACCGCGGTAACCAGCACTCGGAAACTGGAAATGGTCCGTTCGCTCCGTCCGGACCGAATTCTCGACTACAGTCGGGAGGACTTCACGCGGCAGGCGGAGCGCTTCGACGTGTTCTTCGACGTCGCCGGGACGCGTCCGCTCCGCGATTGCCTCCGTATCCTCGTCCCGAAGGGAACGTTCGTGGTGGCGGGCAGTCGCATCGACAGTGTAACCGCGATCGTGGGTCACCTGCTCGCCGTGCTCGCGGCATCGCCGTTCACGAGCCGGCGCATAGCATTGTGCACGGCCAGGTTACGTTCTGACGATCTCGTCACGCTTCAGGAGATGGTCGAAGCGGGGAAGATCACGGCGGCGATCGACCGCGAGTACGCGCTGTCTGACGTACCGGAAGCCATCCGGTACGTCAAAGCGCGTCAGGGACGCGGCAAGGTGGTGATCGGCATCAAGCGTTAGGCATAGTCACCGCAGTGCACGGTCGGCGGCGGCAGCGATGTCTGCCGGCACGTCGGGCTCTCCGGCGAATACGCCGCCGGTCACTCCACGCGTGAGCGCCCAGCGATGCAGCCACGTGATCCCGGCCGGCCCGACGTACGTATCGGCGCTGCGGTACGCCGAGTCGGCGAGCGCTTCCTCGAGCGTCACGAACGCGTAGCCGCGCCGCTCGATCATGCGCGCGAGCGCGTCGAACCGGTCCGCGTTGAGCAGACTGGCGTGAATGAGCAGCACCTGCGGGATGTCACGTCCCGTGATCGCGGCCGCTTGCTTCTCATAGTAGGCGAACACGCGCTCCATGTAGTCGATGTAGGCATCACCGATCCGCCGTGCCTCGACCGAGTCGCGGCGGCCCAGTGCATCGTCGTAGGCGGCGGCGAAGATGTAGTCGCCGTCGTCGATCGTCACGGGCGCAACGCGGTAGTGCGTTGCCGAGAGCAGCGAGTCGACCCGTGCGCGGTCAGCGAGTGACCGACCCGTGTGCAGAAACGGGTGTCGGAAGAAGCGCGGCTGCCGATGCACCTCGGCAAGCAGCGTCCGCGTGACCGAGTCACCACGCGCGATGTCGTTGAGGTAGTCCGCGAGCGGCGCGGTGTGAAGGTCGAGGTGCGAGTACGTGTGATTGCCGAGCTCGAGCCCGGCACGTATCCATTGTCGAAGCAGCTCGACCTCGGCTGCATCGACCGCGCCGCCGCGACGGAGCTTTCCTTCGTTGACGAAGCCGATCGCAGGCACGCGATGCGCTCGCAACGCAGCAACGAGCTGACGAGTGAGGCGGTCGTGGTCCGCCGCCGATTGAAAATTCCGCGACACGGTCGGAAGGTCATCGATCGTGATCGCAACGCGACGCGTCGGTGCCGTGTTCGCAGCAGACCCGCTCTGCCCGTCGGCGGCCGCAGCAATCACCTTCAGGAACCGAGCTCGTGTCGCCGAGCGCTCGGGAGAGGTAGCGACGGGCCAGGCGCTGTTGATCACCACCACCATCCGCCGGCTCCGGTCGATGTACAGCAATTGACCGTGAATGCCAAATCCGGCGAACGCACCGCCGTCCAGCGTCCACCACTGGTACCCGTAGCCGCGATCCGGGTACGTCGTATCGAATCGGCGGCGCGTCGCCTCCTCGAACCATCCGTCGGGCACGACGGCACGGCCGTCGATCCGTCCCCCATCCAGCACGAACTGCCCGAAGCGCGCATAGTCCCGTAGTGCCGCCTGCAGGCAACACCCGGCCAGCTCGTCGTTCGTCCGGTCGATTGACCACGAGGCCGCCTGCTCCATGCCGTACGGCGCCCAGATCCTGGCGGACAGGTAGTCGGCCAGGCGCTGTCCCGTTGCGGCAGCGACGAGGACACCTAACAAGTGCGTCTCGCCGGTCTTGTAGACCCACTTCGTACCCGGCGGGGCTTCGCGCGGCAGTTTCCGCATGTAGCTCACCGTCGCGTTCATCCCCGGTGTGACCGGATCGACGTAGAACCGCGCGATGTCGGACGTCGGGTCGGTGTAGGTCTCGTTCCACTTCACGCCCGAGCTCATCGTCATGAGCTGGCGGATGGTCACGCTGTCATACGGGCTGCCGCGAAGTCCGACGACGTATTTCGTGACCGGATCATCGAGGCTGGTGATGAAGCCGTCCTTTATCGCGACGCCGACGAGCGTGCTCGTCACAGACTTCGCCACCGATTGAGAGGTCCAGCGGCCGCTCGCACTGTGGCCGAGCGCGTACCGCTCGAGCCTGACGGCGCCATCCTGGAGGACGATGAGCCCTGCGACTTTCTCGTTCGCGATGAACCGCTCGAGCTCCTCGCCGCCAGGCGTCCCGGGCAGCAGCGCGGCGAGCGGCTTGCCGGCGGGCAGCGGCCTAACGCGGGTGCCTCGCGGCACCGGACGCGTCGGGAAAACGGCATCCCAATGACCGAATCCGAACTCGATCTCGGCCTGAGTCCAGGTGAACGACGAGCGCCGGAGCGTCGCGGGATCCGGTGTGGTCGGTGATGCCTGCGCGCTGCCTGAGCGAGCGGCTATCGCTCCGAAGAAAGCGACATACAACGCGGCTCGAGGCGCCATCGGCTCCTCCCGTGGTGAGCGTTCGGTCTGTCGATCGCGGTGATTCCTACTTCGTGCGTTTTCCTTCGATCGCCCCGCCTGAACCAGGATTCACGCTGATCGCCGTGGCACGACCGGACGCATCTCGCTTGAACGCCACCTGCCAGCCTAACGCCCCCATCACGAAGCTCGTGTCCGACTTCGGGATGAGCTCCTGATCGGGAAGCTGCCGCGGGACTCGCAGGATGAGCCGGCCGCTATCCTGCACCACCCGCGCCTCGAGACCCTGAAGCATGTACGTACCGACCAGTCCCGCGATCGCCTTCGCGTCGAGCTTGATCGCGGTCACCCGCTCCGCTCCATAGTCAGGCCACTCATACTCGGCAGCGAGCGAGCGCAGTACTTCAGGGATCAGTATGGGACCGCCATCGCCGTTCGTCATGACGGCAGCGCCGACGCCTAACTCGGGGTACATGACGAGCTCCGCGTGGAACCCTTCGTTATCGCCGCCGTGCCCGAAGTGGAAGTTGCGGCCCGATCCGCCGACGAACGGACCGAGGCCGATTTCGTTCTTCTGCGCGGTGAGCATCTGCTGCGTCATGCTCTGCGAGAGGAGCGTGGTCGAGCGACCCGCCCGAGCGTCGGTAATGGCGATGGCCCACTTGAGGAGGTCCGTTGGCGTCGTCCACAGTCCCGCCGGTGCCATCTCGGGATAGACGTGCCATCCACCGGGGATCTCCTTGCCGTCCTGCCGGTGTGCGTGCGCCGCCTCGGGCGCGCGCGCCGCAGGGATCGGCTGCTCGTATGTACTGCTCGTCATGCCCACCGGACCGAGCACGAGCTCCTGCATGAGCGCCGGGAACGGTTTGCCCGTCACGTCGACGAGGAGCTGCTGCATGATGGTCGTTCCGCCACCGGAGTAGCGCTCGATCGCACCTGGCGTCGTGTCGACGCGAACAGGAGCGGTGTTTGCCGGCTTCACCCCGTCGAGCACCTGCACCACGGTGGGAATCGGGTCGGTCGTCGCGTAGCCCGGAAACCCGTGCACCGTTAGGCCGGCAGTGTGGCTCACGATGCGGCGCAGTGTGACCTTCTCCGTCGTCGTGAACTTGTTGTCCGGCACCTTCCACGACTTGAGGTACTGGTTCACGTTCGTATCGAGGTTCAGCGTGCCCTGCTCGACGAGGCGGAGCATCGCGGTCGCCGTGACTGGCTTGCTGATGGAGGCAGCCTGGAAGAGCGTGGCCGGCGTGACGGAGTCGGACTTGCCCGCTTCCTTCACGCCGAAGCCGCGGGCCCACGCGATGCGTCCGCCCTCGATGACCGCGATGCTCACGCCCGGCACCTTGTAATGCGTCATCCGCTCGGCCAGGGTCCAGTGTGGGGCTGGCTTCCCCTCGATCTCCACCGGTGGCCGCAGCCCACCTACCACGTTGCTGATGCGCGTGGTGTCATTGGCAGCGGC
>DATCGG010000069.1:0-3079 GCA_036509075.1 Gemmatimonadaceae bacterium | reverse complement strand
GCCGCGAGCGCCGCATCCCAGCCCTTGTTGCCGTGCTCACCGCCGGCGCGCGCTTCGGCCTGCGCCATGGTGTCACACGTCAGGACGCCGAACGCGATCGGGACGTCGAAGTCAGCGCTCGCGAGCGAGAGGCCCCGCGACGCTTCGCCCGCCACGTAGTCGAAGTGCGGCGTATCGCCGCGGATCACCGCGCCTAACGCGACCAACGCATCGTACCGCTCCGATGCGGCGACGCGGCGCGCGGCGGCCGGCAGCTCCCATGCGCCGGGCACCCAGAAGACGTCGACGTCGGCGAACGTCACACCGTGCCGTACGAGCGCGTCGAGGGCGCCCTCGAGCAACCGCTGCGTGATGGTCTCGTTGAACCGGCTGACCACGACGGCACACCGTCGGCCCTGCCCCCGAGGAGCCCCGCTGAACTCAGGGCTCATCTACAACGCGCGCAGGTGACCGAGCTTCTGCACCTTCGTGGCGAGGTAGCCGGCGTTCTCCTCCGTTGTCGGTGCCTCGATCCGAATGCGATCGACGACGCTCAACCCGTACCCCTCGAGACCCACGAGCTTCTTCGGGTTGTTCGTCAGCACGCGAATGGACTTGAGTCCGAGGTCGAGCAGGATCTGCGCACCGATGCCGTAGTTGCGGAGATCGGGCTTGAATCCCAGCGCCTCGTTCGCCTCGACGGTGTCGTGACCAGTGTCCTGCAGCTCGTACGCCTTGAGCTTGTTGAGGAGCCCGATGCCACGGCCTTCCTGGTCGAGGTAGACCACGACGCCGCGCCCTTCGTGCGCGATCATCTGCATGGCGGTATGCAACTGCCAGCCGCAGTCGCAGCGCATCGAGTGAAAGACGTCACCCGTTAGGCACTTCGAGTGCATGCGGACGAGCACGCTCTCGCCGTCGCCGATGTCGCCGTACACGAGCGCCACGTGCTCGTGTGCATCGACGTCGTTGCGGTAGCCGATGATGCGCCAATCCTTCCCGGCGATGTCGGTCGGCAGGCGCGCTTCGGCGACGCGATGCACGAGCCGCTCCGTGTTCAGCCGGTATGCGACGAGCTGGGCGACCGTGATGAAGGTGAGCCCGTGTTCCTTCGCAAACCGCGCGAGGCCGTCGCGCTTCATGGTGCTGCCGTCTTCATTCAGGATCTCGCAGATCACACCAGCGGGATACAGGCCGGCGAGGCGCGCGAGATCCACCGCCGCTTCCGTGTGTCCCACGCGCTGCAGTACGCCGCCGTCCCGCGCCCGCAACGGATGCACGTGGCCCGGACGCCGCAGATCGCCGCGAACCGTAGCCGGGTCGACCGCGACCTGGATGGTCTTCGCCCGGTCGGCCGCGCTGATGCCGGTAGTCACGCCAAAGCGCGGTGCCGCATCGATGCTGACCGTGAACGCCGTCCTGAACGCATCCGTGTTCTCGTCGCCCTGCGGCGGCAGGCCAAGCTGATCGACACGCTCACCGGTGAGCGCCAGACAGATCATGCCCTTTGCTTTGAGCATGAAGTTCACGAGCGTCGGCGTGATGAGCTGCGCCGCGCAAATGAGGTCGCCCTCGTTCTCGCGGTCCTCGTCGTCGGCCACGACCACCAGCTTGCCCGCCTTTATATCGGCGATCGCCTGCGGAATAGTTCCAAAATTCATGTGTTGTCCCGAGTGGGAACCGGGAACCGGGAACCGGGAACCGGGGCTCCCAGAGTGTTCTGTTCCCTGTTCCCTGTTCCCGGTTCCCGCAAATACGGAGTCACGAGTTGCCTAACATACTTTCCAATCACGTCGCCCTCCACGTGCACCACATCGCCCGGCTCGAGATCGCCGAGCGTCGTGTGGCGGAGCGTATAGTCGATCAGCGACAGCTGCACCACCGACGGCTCGGGGATGGCGTTGACCGTCAGGCTCACGCCATCGATGGTGATCGACCCGTGCGGCACGAGCAGCTCTGCAATCTCGCGCGGCACTGCCACGTCCACGAGGACTGCGTCGCCGGATTTTCGGACGCGGTGGACCGTTCCGACGCCATCGACGTGGCCCAGCACGATGTGGCCGCCGAGCCGGTCGGACGGCTTGAGGGCACGCTCGAGGTTCACACGCTTGCCCGCCGCCCAATCGCCCATCGCCGTCCGACCCAGCGTAGTAACGACCGCCGCGACCGTGAACCGGCCATCGGTCCGACCGAAAACGGTTAGGCAGGCGCCGTTGACGGCCACACTCTCGCCATCCGCGAGGTCGTCGTACCGCGATGAAATGAGAAACTCGCGCCCCGCCGGCGTTTCCGTGACGCCATCGATGGTGCCGATGGCATCCACGAGCCCGGTGAACATCAGATGGAGTGGAGAGCGTACACGGTCATGAGATCATCGTCGAGCTCGGCTCGGCGCACGATGGGGAACCGCCGCGCGCCCGACGCCGCCATGCTTGGCGCGTCCTCGAATCCCTGCAAGGAGCCGGCTCCGAGGAGGATTGGTGCCTGAAAGATAATCAGCCGGTCCACGAGGTTGGCGCCGAGCAGCGCGCCCGTGAGCCCCGCACCGCCCTCCACGAGCAGCGATCTGATCCCGCGCTGCCTCAACGCTCGCACCCCTTCCTCGATCGATGTTCCGGCCAGGACCTCGACCCCGAGCGCCATCAGTCGACGCGCGTACGCGAGATCGACTGATTCAGCGAGAACGAGGGTGGGCACCTCGGTCGCCGTGCGCGCGAGCACGCTCGTGAGCGGGAGTTGACCACGGCGCGTGAACACGACGCGGGCGGGAGCGACACGCGGTGGCGCCACATCGCGCACGGTGAGCTCCGGGTTGTCGGCGCGAACGGTGCCCAGGCCGACGCCGATCGCATCGTTGCCAGCCCGGAGCCGATGCACCTCGCGCCGCGCCTTTTTCCCCGTGAGCCACGCCGGCCCGCGGCCTGCGTCGGCGATCGCGCCGTCAATCGAGAGCGCGAGCTTGAGCGTCACCCACGGCCGGTCCGAGCGGAGCGCGTGAAAGAACGGCGCGTTGAGCTCCCGTGCCGGAGCCGCCTCGATGTCGAACGCCACATCGATTCCGGCCGCTCGAAGCCGATCGGCGCCGCCGGCGGCGGTCGGC
>DATCGG010000068.1:0-12665 GCA_036509075.1 Gemmatimonadaceae bacterium | reverse complement strand
CCCGTCTAACGCTTCCCGTCTCCCCATTGTCTTCCCCCCTCCCACTTCGCCCGCGATCCGCCAGCGAGATCGTCGACGCCGCGCTCCAGCTCTACCGCCGCGACCCGCTCACTTACCTCCTCCTCTCGGCCCTCTGCTACGCGCCGGTCCTCGCGCTGCAGCTCATCATCATTGGGCCGGCGACGCGCATCGAAGAACAGCTCAGCCGCCTAACGGCCGGCTTCAGCGTCATCATGGTGTTCGGATACTGGATCAGCCTGTCGCTCATGGGCGCCGTCATCGTGCGTTTGGCGTCGGAGGACTATCTGGGTAGACGCATCGAGCCAGCCGTGGCGGTCCGCGACGCGCTCATGCGCCTCCCGATCGTGATGATCGCACTCCTTCTCAAGTACATCCTGATGGTCGTCGGATTTTTCCTTTTCCTGGTCGGGTTCCTGTATGTCATGGCGCGGTACTTCGCCGTGACCGCTGGCGTCGTCATCGAAGGTCGTGGCGCCGTGAGCACGTTCGGCCGGTCGGCCGCACTCTCGCGCGGACACAAGATGCACATCCTCGGCACCTGGCTCCTCGCGTTCGTCATCTTCGCCGTCGTCTATTTTGGCATCGCGATAGTGGCCGCGATGACGGGCAGCATCGTGATCTCGACGATCCTCACCACGGTCGCATCCATCGCGGCCTACCCGATGTTCGCGATCATCGAGATGCTGCTGTACTATGACGCGCGCGTCCGCAACGAGGGGTACGACATCGAGATGATGGCGGAGGCCATTTGACGGGGTTGGCCGGTTGGGTGCAGGGCCAGGGGCAGCCCTGGTCGCCCGGGGCGATTCAGGATTCGGTCGCGGCAATCGTCAGGCAGTCCGCATATCAGCGGTCGGTGCGAGCGACGCTCCTCGATCGGCTCCTCGACTGGCTCGGCGCGCTCATCCGGCGGTTCTTCTCCGGGCTGTCCGAGATCCCCCACATGAAGTGGATCATTCTCGGCCTCGCGATCATGGTGGTGTTGGCGATCGCCGCGCGACTGTGGCTGGGCAGCGAGGCCGAGGAGCGTCGACGACGGGCGCGGCCGGGTGCCGTGCAGGGCAGCGGCGATCCCTGGGTCGAAGCCGACCGAGTCGCCGCCACCGGGGACTACACGGCAGCCGCGCATCTGTTGTATCGAGGGGTCACCGAGCGGCTCGCCGCCACCGCCCAACTGCGGTTGCATCCGTCGAAGACGAGCGGTGACTACGCGCGCGAGCTGCGCACGCGTGGTTCGCTCGCCCATGCCGAATTCGGGCGGTTCGGTCGACGCTACGATCACGTGCTCTTCGGCACCGGTACGTGCGACGCCGAGACGTACACGGCCCTTCGCGAGCACGCGCGGGGTGTCATCCACACCGAGGCGCGGGCCGCGTGACGGATCCCGTCGTCGCTGAGCCGCGACCGCGCCGCCGCCGACGTCGCATCGCGTTCGCCGTCGTCGCGACGGCGATTGTGGTGGTTGCACTGCTGACGCCTGAAGACACCGGCGGGCGGACAGGCGACGCGCGTCTCACGTCACGTTCGACCGCGCCGCAGGGCGCGGCAGCTCTGTACGCGCTTGCAGGCCGGTTGGGGTGGCAGCCCACGCAGCGCCTGACCGACTCGATCCCGTTAGGCGACACGACGTCCGTTCATCTCGTGCTCGATCCGCCGATTACCCCAAGCGCCACGGAGACGCACGAGATCCTGGATCGCGTGAGGCGCGGTGCAGCGCTCGTATTCGTGCTGGGCGGAGGTCCGCTCGCGGATTCGCTCGGGCTGGGAAGTACGGTACCGCGAGCGGGAACGGTCATCGGTGCGGCGCAGTTGATCGTTGGAAGCTCGGGCACGCTCGTCGCCGCGGACGCTGATTCGTGCGGTGATCGCGACGAAAGTTGGCTGAGTGCCGGATTGCCGTTCTGGCCGGATCGCCAAACGCACATTCTGGCGCTGCGGTGGAGGGGACAAGAGCCCGCGGGATCGCGGACGCTGGCGACCGTGCGAACGGTCAGCGGCATCGCCGGCAACGAGCTGCCGGCGGTAATTGGATTTCCGCTCGAACGTGGCCGGGTGGTGGTTGCGGCCGACCCGGATCTCCTTCGAAACGACGTGCTGCGGGTCTGCCGATGGGGAGCGGACGTCGCGGCGGTGCGGATGCTGGAGTATGCGAGCGCGGATGCGCCGGGCGGTGGTCCGCGCCGGCGGCTCGTCTTCGACGAGTATCATCAGGGCTATGGTGATCAGCCCGGGACCGTCCGCGGAATCGTCACGTATCTCCGGCGAACGGCGTCAGGTCACCTCGTGCTGCAATTGGCCGCCGCGGGCCTGCTACTGCTGTTCGCCATCGGCCCTCGGCTCCTTCCGCCGCGCGCCGCGGAGCGGATCGAGCGTCGCTCGCCGCTCGAGCACGTGGACGCGCTGGCCCGGGCGTACCGGGCTGTTGGCGCGACTCGGACTGCGACTACCCGCCTGGTGCACGGCGTCAGGCGGCGTGTCGATCGTTCGTTAGGCAGCCGGGGCGCTGCGACCACGGACGACGCCTTCCTGACGTGGGCCCGCGAGCGGGTCCCCGCCCGGTCGGGCGACATCGATCTCGTCCGGCAGGCGCTGGAGCGGCCCGTTCCGCGCCGTCAGTTGGAGGATGTCGGGCAGGCGCTGCGCCGGCTCGAGACTTCACTCACCTCGTTTCCCCGATCCTCGTGACCGCGATCGACTCTTCATCGGCCCTTCCACTCGAGCAGGGCGCCGAGCTCGTGCGGCGCATTCAGGCGGCGGTCGCGCAGCGGGTCATCGGGCAGGACGCCGTGATCGAGGATGCGCTGGTGACGTTCCTCGCACGCGGGCACGTGCTCATCGAGGGCGTGCCGGGGACCGCAAAGACACTGCTCGTGCGCACGCTTGCCAGCGCGTTAGGCGCCAGGTTTTCACGGATCCAGTTCACGCCCGACCTCATGCCATCGGACGTGACCGGCGTGAGCATGCTGCGTGATCCGGCGGTCGGGTTCGAGTTCCGGCCGGGCCCCGTGTTCACAGAGATCCTGCTCGCCGATGAGATCAATCGCGCGCCGGCAAAGACCCAGGCGGCGCTGCTCGAGGCAATGGCCGAGCGGCAGGTGACGGTCGACGGCGTGACGCATCCGCTCGAAGCGCCGTTCACGGTGTTCGCGACGCAGAACCCGGTGGAGCACGAGGGCACCTATCCGCTGCCGGAGGCCCAGCTCGATCGGTTTCTGCTGAAGACGGTGATGGGCTACCCGTCGCACGAGGCCGAACTGGCGATGCTCGCGTCGCACGAAGGCGGGTTCGATCCCGAGCAGGTGACCGTGCTGGTGGCGCCGCTGATTGGCGAAGCGGAGGTGCGGGCGCTTCGCGCGCTGGTGGACCGTGTGCGGGTTGCGCCGGAGATCCAGGGCTACATCGCCGCCATTACCCGTGGCACGCGCGGCGATCCGTCGATCTCGTTAGGCGCTTCGCCGCGGGCGACGGTGGCGCTCATGCGGGCGGCGCGTGCCGGGGCGGTGCTGGAGGGGAGGGACTATGTGGTGCCCGACGACGTGAAGGGTCGGGTGCGCTCGGTGCTCCGCCATCGCATCACGCTGGCGCCGGAGCTCGAGGTGGAAGGGCGAACGGTCGACGAGGTGGTCGACATGGTAGTCTCACGCATCAAGGTACCCGAGTAGCGTGCCGCTGCTGGCTGGTAGCCGACGCCTGCGCGCTACTGCCGCTTGCTGCAAGCTGCTGCTATTAGCCCAACGAACCGACGGCGCGGTTCCCGGTTCCCTGTTCCCGGTTCCCTTTTGACGCAACCTCCAAAACCCGATCGGCTCCTCCTGCGCGTCATCCCGACGCGGCGGCTCGCATGGGCGTTCGCAGGCGCAGGCGTGCTGTGGCTGCTACCGGGACGGGTTGGCGTGTACGCGGGATTCACGGGACTCGTGGCGCTCTTGGTGCTGGTTCTCGCGGATTGGGCATTGCTTCCCGGGCGAACTGGCCTTGTCGTCGAGCGCGAGGCGCCCCCCTCCGTGGGTATTGGCGACACGGTCGAGGGTACGTACACCGTACGGTCCGCCTGGCCGCGCGCGCTTTACGTCCAGGTCGTGGACGAGATGCCGCCGGCCGTGCGAGGCGGCGTTCGCGCGGTCGACGTCCACCTCCCCGAGCGCGGAACCGCGACGTTGCCGTTCGACGTCTCCGGCATGGTGCGTGGACTCGTCACGTTAGGCCGCGTCGGGGCGCAGGCGAGCACGCGCCTTGGTCTCCTCGCGTCGCGGGCGACGTTCGCGCCGGCCGATACGATCCTCGTCACGCCATCAGTCTCGAACGTTAGGCGATTCCGGCTCCTCGCCGTCCAGCATCGCCTGCACACGGCCGGTGTCCGGGTCCTTCGACAACGCGGCGACAGTCGAGCCTTCGCCGGCCTTCGCGAATACGCACTCGGGGACGATCCGCGTCACATCGACTGGAAGGCCACGGCACGCCGCCGAAGGCACATGGTGCGCGAGTTCACCATCGAGCAGTCGCAGACGATCTTCACGATGGTCGAGTCGGGGCGAGCGATGACGCAGCTGGCCGGCGAGTTCTCGCGGCTGGAGCATGCGCTGTCGGCGGCGCTCGTGCTCACGGACGTCGCCGCGACGTCGGGCGACCGCGTGGGGACAATGGTGTTCGACCAGGAGATCCGAGCGTTCGTTCCGCCGAGCCGGGGCGACGCATCGCTGCGGCTTGTGAGGAACGCGCTCATTCCCGTCACGGCGACGATGGCGGAGCCCGACTACGCTGGCGCGTTCCGCTACCTCGCAACGCGCCAGCGACGTCGCGCGTTGATCGTGTTCTTCACCGATGTGATCGACGAGCGGGCGTCGCGTTCGCTCGTGGCGCACGTGACGCGCGGTGCCTCGCGGCACCTGGTCGTGGTCGTGGCGCTTCGGAACGATGCGGTCTTCGAGGCGGCCACGCTCCGCGGGGAGCGTGATCTGGCGCTCTACACGAGCGCGGCGGCGGAGGAGCTCGTGGCGGGTCGTCAGGCGGTGCTCGAGCGGATGCGGCGGGCGGGCGTCACGGTGCTCGATGTGTCGCCGCAGGCGATGACGGCGGCGGTCGTGAACAAGTATCTGGAGATCAAGGGGCGCGGCGCGCTATAACGACTCACATAGACTAACGTCGGGACTCGGGAGCCGCGCGCCCCAAGCCGCCCCTGAACTATTACTTCATCGACGTCACGTGCTCCACGAGCTGATCGACGGCGATCTCGGTCCCCTCCTGCCAACCCGACTCCTTGTTTTTCTCGAAGTCGGCCTCATCCCGATGCAGCGCCGTGAAGACGTAGCGAGTGCCGGTTCCCACGCGCTCCATCGTAACGATGGCAGTGATCGGAATGTCATCAAAAACGGCCGGACGATAACCGGGGAACAACATGGAGGTCCAGACGAGTCGCTCCATCGGAATGACTTCCAGGAAACAGCCGACGTTGGGAAACTCCGGACCGTCGCCCACCGCGATGTCGACGCTGAAGATGCCGCCTGGTCGCACGTCCATTTCGGCTCGCACCACACGCCCCCAAGCCCTGGGCATGTACCACTCCTTGAGATGCTCCGGTTTCGTCAACGCTTCCCAGACGAGCCGCGTGGGAGCGTCGATGAACCGTTCGATGGCGAAATCAAGTTTCGGATTGATCGCGAATTGCGTGCTCATGATGCCGATTCCTTCTCCTTGAGTTGTTTCACGTATTGATCGAACTGGTTCAGTCGGGCTTCCCATAACGCGCGACGCGCAGTCAGCCAGTCTTCGACGACCTTGAACCGTTCGGGTGCGATCACATAGGTCCGGACGCGCCCGCGCTTCTTCGACTTCACCAGTCGGCTCCGTTCGAGCACCGAGAGGTGCTGCACGAACGAGGGGAGCTTCATGTCGAACGGTGCTGCCAGCTCGCTGACGGTGGCTGGTCCGACCGACAGTTGCTCCAGGACTTTCCGCCGAGTCGCATTGGACAAGGCGTAGAAAACTTCATCAGCGACTGCGGATTGAACCATTTCAACACCGGTTGATTGATTGAGTATCCGATCTGTTGGAATGATTCTATCCCCAGACAACACTAAGGTCAATACCTAACTATCCGTCGACCCGGCTCGGCGGGCAACGCACCTTTTGCCATCCTGTGGGTAGAACCGGCAATGCGTACGCCAGCGCCGACTGCACTCCCGGTGATTCTGCCACGAGCGGCCGTGCTGTGGGCGCTTGTCCGTCTGGTCGTCGCATCGCTGCCGCTGGCAACCGGTTCGCCATTCGGATCGATATCGCCCTCACCGATTGCGATCGTATTGCTCTGCGGACTCGTGGGGCTCGTCGACGTCAGCGTACGGGGCGAGCGAATTCTGTGGGCGAACCTCGGCGTGCAGCGCAGGGTCCTCTACGCTGCGTACGCAGCCGCCGCTGTTCCGGCCGAGTGCCTGCTCGCACTTGTCCATCGCTGATGTACACCTTGGTTGCTGATTGCGTGAGCAAGGCATTCGGCGAGCGCCGAGTGCTCACGTCGGCGTCGCTTCGAGCCAAGGCCGGCGAAGTGCGAGCGATCTTCGGTCGAAATGGCGAGGGCAAATCCACGTTGCTGAAGATCGCTGTTGGCTGGCTTCAGCCCGACTCCGGTGTCGTTCGGATGGGCAACGTCGCCTTCACGCGCGCTTCGCTTCCCGTGCTCGCACGCCATGGCGTGTTCTACCTGCCCGATCACGAACTGCTGGCGCCGGGTCTCGAGCTGAAACGACAGCTCACGCTTTTCGAGCGCCGCTACGGCCGGCGCCATCACCGCGAAGCAGCGCGCCTGGCGCGCGTCGAGCATCTTCTCGACCGGCGTCCAGGGTCGTTCTCTGGTGGCGAGCTTCGCCGCGCTGAAGTGGCGCTCGCGATTGTCCGGATGCCGGTCGTGCTCGTGGCGGACGAGCCATATCGCGGACTAACGCCAGCCGATCACGAGGAGCTGACCGGCCTCTTTCGTGCACTGGCGGCTGAGGGATGCGCCGTCATCGTCACCGGACACGAAGTGCCGTCGTTGCTCGCTGCGGCTGACCACGTCACGTGGTGTACGAACGGCACCACGTACGAGCTTGGCACGCCAGCAGACGCCTGTGAACATGACGCCTTCCGGCGCACCTACCTCGGCCCGAGCTTCGAGGGCCTGAATGTGCTTCGCAAGCCCGTCGCCTAACGATCGTCCTTCTCCTGGAAAGGAACATCGCAATGTCCAAGGTTGTCGCAATCATGTCCATGTCGCTCGACGGCTACGTCGCCGACCGTAACGATGGCGTTGGCGAAGTCTTCGACTGGTACATGAACTCGGGAGACGTCGCATTCCACACGGGGGGGTCGGACCCCATGACATTCAAGGTGTCCGAACCGAGCGCCGAGCACCTTCGAAGTCTCTGGGCCGAGCTTGGTGCCGTGCTCACTGGCCGACGCACGTTCGAGGTCGCCCGAGGCTGGGGCGGGAATCACGCGTGGGGACCAGCATTCGTGCTTACGCATGACATCCCCGACGGCTGGCCGCGACCCAACTCGACGGTCCACTTCGTGACCGACGGTCTCGAAAGCGCCGTGAACCAAGCGAAAGCCGCCGCCGCCGGGAAGTCAGTTGCGGTCCACGGAGCGGACACGATCCAGCAGTTGCTGAATGCTGGACTCCTCGATGAACTCTCCATCGACATCGCGGCCGTATTCCTTGGCTCCGGGATTCGACTCTTTGACCACCTCGCCGGCGCGCCAGCCGTCCTTGGCGACCCCACGGTGATCTCGGGCGTCGGCGTGACGCACCTGCGCTACCCGGTGCACAGGAGGTAGTCTTCACGGCGATGGCCGCCCCGCGCATCTTTTGCGGCACCGTGACGGGCCAACTCATGACGTTAGGCGGCACCGGAGAAGGCATCACGCCGCCTGTTGTAAGTATTGCTCGCCGGCCAGACTGGGCGGCAGTAGGGCCGATGTCGCCGCAAGTCCAGATTGATGCGATCGTCGAGGGGATGGAAATGCAGTCCGACGATATGTCCTCGTACCTGCACCGTCCTTCACACTGATTCTGCGATTTCTCGAACCCGATGGAGCGGCGAGGCATGGTGGAGCCCGCTTGGCGACTATCAGCTTGGTGTCGGCTACGAGAACCACACGAGCTATCCGTCGCGCGGCGATCTGCTCTGGTATCCGGGTGGAATCAGTGAAACGGGGCCGCGCACGGCCTAACGTTTCGTTGCAAAGCGATCTGTAAAAGCGGCTACGCCGCAACGGTGATAGCTCGCTTGCAGCTGAACTTTGGCGTTAGGCCGCCACGACTAACATTCGGCAATCACGCTTCCTCACGGATAGAGCTTGGTTCCGAAGCGCCGCAGTTCACGCCCAGGTTCGGCGCGCCGAGACAGGCCTCCGGCGATGACTGCGTACGACTCTTGACGGGCTGACGTGAGACCGGGAGTATCCTCGGGATCGACGCGAGAGCTACGAGGACAGGCGGATGGAATCGGAGGCGACACTGCATTGTCCGACTTGACCCCAATCGTCGCACCCGACGATTTCCCAGCGAGCGGGAAGAGTGTCTATCTCAACACCGCCTCTGTCTGCCTCATGTACAGCGGCGCGGAGCGGGCGGTGGTCGAGTGGATGCACGATCTCGCGGAGAACGGGACGATCCATTTCGACGAGGCGGCTGAGGAGCAGGCGTTCGCCACACTGCACGCGTCGGCCGCGCGGTTGTTCAGCTGCCGACCCGAGGAGATCGCGGTCGGATCGAGCGCGACCGAGCTGCTGGCGTCCCTCGCCTGGGCCGTCGCGCCGACTGCCGGCAGCAACATCGTCAGCACCCGTCTCGAGTTTCCCAGCACGATCTACCCGTGGGCGCGCGTTGCGCGCCACACGGGAGCCGAAGTCAGACTCGCGGACATGAAGGGCGATCATCATCGGGCCGACGACCTGATCGGCCTGATCGATCCCGGGACCGCCGTCGTCTGCGTCGCCGATGTGGTTTACAGCACCGGCCAGCGACTCGACGTGGCGGGGCTCGCTGAAGCCGCGCACCGGAATGGAGCCCTGCTCATCATCGACGCAACGCAGTCGGCCGGCGGGATCCCGATCGACGTCGGGGCGCTCGGGGTCGACGCGCTGATTACCGCATCGTACAAGTGGCTGTGTGGGCCCTTCGGCGTCGCCGTGATGTATCTCGCGCCCCATCTTCACGAACGCCTCGAGCCGGGGCTCGTCGGATTCCGATCCCATGAGCGGATGTGGGATCTGGGTGCCGATCGACTGAAGCTCCCCCCGAACGCTCACCGTTTCGAGTTCAGCACCATGGCCTACGGGTGCGCGCCGGGTCTCGCCAGCTCGATCGATTACTTGCTGCGGTTGGACGTCGGGCGGATCTTCTCCAGGAACAAGACGCTCGCCGATCTCCTTATCGAGGGGTTGCGCGAAAGGAACGCTGACATCCTATCGCCCACGGACGACGGCGCGCGCTCCTCGATCGTCGCCACCCGGTTCGCCGACATGGACGTGCGGATCCTGGCCGACCGTCTCAACAAAGCCGGGATCGTCGTCTCGGCGCGCAGCGGCGTCCTGAGATTCTCCCCGCATCTTTATAATGACGCGGATGACATCGAGCAGGCACTCACGACGATTGCTCGCTGGCTGACCTGAGGGGCGGGGCGCGGAGGATTCGCTCGTGCGCCGCGGGGTGAGCGGAAGCATTAGGCCGGAGTAGGCTTCCGTAATCGGAAGATCGTCCAGGTTTCTACTATCTCACCCATGTCGACGGTGGCGCGAGGGCGTCCTCCCATCACGGAGTGACAGCGATCGTGCTGGTGCCGGTCATCCTGATCGGCGCCCACCAGCTCTCCACGAGAAAGCTCAAAGCTGAGCCCAGGCGCATTCTGGAAGCATTCCTCCTTGCCGCGGCCATTTTCGTCGTCGGATCCCTCGTCTTCGATCGGTCGCCTGCGGGACCGGACACCTCGCCGGCGCTCCTCTATGCACCCGTTCCCCTGCTCATCTGGGCGGCCCTCCGCTTTGGGCTTGGAGGCGTGAGCGCCTCGATGTTGGCCGTCACGATGCTGGCGATGCGCGGAAACGGTCCGTTCCTGGCGCAAACTCCCTCGGAAAACGCACTGACTCTGCAGTTGTTCCTCCTGATCACGGCCACGCCACTGCTGTTGCTCGCGGTCGCCATTGATGACGAGAGACGGTCGAAGGAGGCGTTGAGCGTCAACGAGGAGCGCATGAGCCTGGCGGTGAAGAGCGCGCAGATGGCGCTGTGGGATTGGGACGTCGCGAACGACAGGGTCTGGATGACGGATGAAGGACGGAAGTTCTTCAGCTTCGAGCCGGACGAACCGCTTCATTACGAGAGCCTGGCCGGACGCGTCCATCCCGACGACAGCGCCGTGCGTGCGACGGCGATCCAGCAGGTGCTGGAGTCTGGCGGTTCCTACGAGGCGGAGTATCGCATCATCCTGCCCGACGGCGCGGTCCGATGGGTCGCCGCGCGCGGCCAACGCCCAAGCCCCGGCGGAAATGACGCACCTCCAGACCTTGTTTCAGCCGTTCCACACCACCAAGGCTGGCGGCTTGGGGCTCGGCCTGTCGATCTGGCGCACCTTGGTGACCTCGCACGGAGGGCGGCTGTGGGCGGAGCGCAGGCCCGAGCGCGGCGCCGCATTTTATGTCGCGCTGCCTCTGGCCAAGGCGGACGCCTGATCGTCGCGGCCAGAGTCGTTAGGCAGGCAGTTGGACCAGTGCGAACCCATCGCGCGCATCTCGCGAACACCCTATGCTTGCCACTCAGAAGCTCGTGGCGTTCGGCGCCACCACGGATGGACGACGGTGATCGCGGGCGTCCCTTTCTCGCCGGGCGGTGAGCTTTGTCTCGATGAGACGTTCACGCGCGAGGGCGCGTTCAAGACTGGCCCACGCGTAGACGAGGAAGCCTGGCTACACCCCCTCGCGGCCTAACGTCCGCTGGAGCGGATCAGACGCGCGGCTGCAGCGACCAAATCAGCATTGTCCCGTGCCGGCCTACCGTCAGGCAGTAACGTGATGTCTTCCAACCCGGTCCGGATGCCGTGCCCTCGTTCGAGGCCACGTCGATTGACCGCCCAACACGCCGGGCCATAACCGTGGTGAACCTGCTCGAGCGTGATGCCCGCGGAGACGACAATGTCTTCCATCCGAGCAGCGTGGCGCAGGGCATCGTTAAGATCAGCATCAAGCGGCTCGATCAGGACCCGCCGACACCGGGCGGCCAACCCGGAACGCACGAACGCTCGCGCGTCTTCACTGGTCAGCAATCCCGCCTCGATACCGACGCCGCGGGACAGCAACAACTCGCAGAGCTCTACGATTCGCGGTTCGCCCTGGTTCGCCGTCACAAGGTCAGGCAATTCTTCCCATGCCTCGACGATCCTGAAACGCTCGCCTGGATCCGCCACGATCGCTGCCGACGTCGTTAGGGATATCGGAGTCGCAGGACAGCGCGCTCGGATCGCACGCAGCACCTGAGCGCCAGCGGCGCCCTCGAGCGTCTCCCGGCCGGCATCGTCGAACGCATGAACATGCACCGATTGAGCGCCCGCGTCCGCGGCCGCGCGAGCCGCTTCCGCGATGGCAGCTGGAGTGCGCGGCGCTGCCGGGTGAATGGAGTCGCCATTCAACGCGACCTGCAGGAAAATCGTTGGCATTACCTAACGTAGAATGACCCGCGTCCGCATTTCGAGCGTCGGCAGCCAGGCTGCCGAGCGCGCCCGTTAGCTTTCACGGCTTCTTCGACCCGACTCCGGCCACTCCCTCACGAAATGCCGAGCACCAGTTCGTTCGAGATCCTCGCGCCGCGACCGGCGCTTCGCGGCGCGCTCGCACTCCTTGCCGCCGCTCTCGCCGGCGCCCCTGCTCACGCGCAGCAGGCCGGCTCGCCGACCGTCCCCCCACGTCGCCCGCTCGCCATCATCCACGCCACGATCCACACGATGAACGACTCCGTCCCGATCCGGGATGGCACCGTCGTCGTCGATCGCGGACGCATCGTGGGCGTGGGTTCGGGGAGCACGGTCAGGGTCCCCGCGAACGCGCGCGTCGTCGATGCATCGGGCAAGTTCGTTATCCCCGGTCTGTGGGACATGCACGTGCACACCGCCGTGCCGGATGGCGCGAGCCTGCTCGGTCTCTACGTTGCGAACGGTGTGACCGGCGTCCGGGACATGGGCGGCGACTTCGCCGTCATCCAGCAGTGGAGGGATGCGATCCGCGGAGGCAAACGCGCCGGGCCGCGCATCGTCGCCTCGGGTCCCTACGTGCAGGGCGGCGACGCGGCGCTTCCGCACTTCGTCGCCCGTACACCCGAGCAGGCAGAAGCCGCCGTCGACTCGCTCGCTCGACTCGGTGTGGATTTCGTGAAGGTCCACGCGCTGGTGCCGCGCGACGCGTTCTTCGCTCTCTCACGCGCAGCTCGGGCGCACGGTCTGCCGCTCGCGGGTCACCTCCAGACCGACGTCACCGTCGAGGAAGCGGCGGACTCCGGACAGCGCAGTCTCGAGCACCTCGACGGCTTCCTGAACCCGTGTTCCGCAGCGGACTCCGTCCGGCTGTCGGCGGCGTACCCTCTCGATCGATACGTCCTGGGCGAGTGCAGCACGAATGAC
>DATCGG010000067.1:0-2318 GCA_036509075.1 Gemmatimonadaceae bacterium | reverse complement strand
AGGCGCGACGACAAGGGCGGCAGTAGTGATCGAGTCCATCTGGTTGTGCCTTGTTCGGCCCGAATTCTCCTGGGTTTCCGCAGTTCGAGCAGATCTTCACGCCGACCAATTCCCCGCTGCGTCCTTGACGAACACCTTCAGGAGATTATTTCCCTCGGCTGCTCCGGCGGCAATCAGCTCATCGTCGGTAATCGTAGCTGTGAACTGAGTGCCAGCGCTCGCGCCCTTGTAGGCGGCGATCGAATCCGACCACAGCACAGACGCCGCGAGCGTGCCCGTGTGCTGATAGGCCCCTGCGGGGACGTTGATCCGCTCGTCCACAGCGAGGCCCTTCGAGCCGTTCGACACGTCGTCGATTTCGGTCCAAGAAGCGCCCGGCGTGTGGTTTGCCGCCGTGTCGTTGTAGCCCGTGGCGCCGATCACGAGGAGATTCGATCCGGTCGGGTTGATCGTGCCCGACGCGGGCGCTGTGGACGTGCCCTTGCCCGTGTTCGAGGAGCCGTCGAGCCACGACGCGGAAGCGAGACCGCTGTACTCGGCGGCCGAGATGAGCCGATGCGTGACGCTGCTGCTCAACGTGGCGGTGATCGTCTGCCCGGCCGTCAGGGCGGACGTGCATCGCGCTGAGGCGATTGCCGAATACGCACCCGTGGCGTTCCCGTCGTCGGTCAGGACATCGACGGCGTAGGTGTTCCCGGCCTGGTCCACCACGTTCGTGACGGTGACGCCAAGCGCGCCAGAGAATCCGATGAAGACGATGATGTGATCGCCGACCGCGACATTGCTGGGCAGCGTGATGGAGATCGAATTTCCGCTCACCGCAGAGGTGACCGGAGTGGCCTTCTGGACGCGAGCGATCGTGCCAGATGTGAGCGCCTGCTCCACGAGGGTGCCTTGAAGACGAGTGTCGGAGGCAGAGGCCACCTTGCGGATCATGTACTCGACGAACGCCTCGTCGGCCGTGAAGGTGATCTGCGTCGCGTCCTTGCCGACGACACGGGAAATTCTCGTGAGCGTGACGTTGGTCACGTTGATGCTGCCCGGCGGAGTCGTGTCGGACCCGGAGAAGAGATTCGAGCGGCCCTGTCCAGAGCGGCCCTGCGCTGCGCGACGGCCCGTAGGCGAAGACCCGAGGCCGTCGAAATTCCAGCCAGGGGGATCGGCGCCGGTCAGAGTCGCGCCGTTGGGAGCCGCCCACGTCATCAGCCCGGTCAGATCGACCACAGTCGTGGACCGAAGCTCGTTCAGCGACGCCGGGCGCCCGGCCGAGCAGTTCCACAGGTCGGACGTGCGCAGATTCGCGTACAGCTCGTTGAACTGCGCGTCGGACAGGTTGGCGTTCCACCACGCGATGATTCCGAGGCTGCCGTTGAAATCCTCTTCGGCGCTGCCCGGAGTTCCCGGAGTGAGGTCGTAGTTGCCGATCTTCAGGTAGCCACCGGCAGCGTTCGGCGGGTCCGCCAGCGCAATGTCGCCGTTCTCGTGGAACGCAGCGGCGCCCGTGGTGATGTTCTTGCCGTGCCAGCGCCCATTGTTGGAACCCGCCGCGCGGGAGTACGCGATCAGCCACCAGTCCGTGTTGGCTGTGGGGATCTGATTCGTGACGGATTCGGCGTTGCTGACGTTGTTGTAGAACGACAGCCTCCCCGGATTCGTCGTGTTCGAGAAGGCGAACATCGCACCGCGCCCATTCGACGAGGTGTGGGCGCCGAGCATCGCCTGATAGTTAGTGGCGGTTCCGCCTCGACTGAGGAGCGCGACCCATGTGTGGGCGCCCGTCATCCCGCCTTGGCCGGTGCCCCGGACCCAATCGTCTGCACCGTCGAACTTCAGCGTCGCCATGAATCACGCGACGATGCGGACAGACGAAGTGGCCACCCAGTTGACCGTCATGGACTGGCCGACGCGCGTGCCGGTGACCGCGCGCAAGCCACCCGTCGTGGCACCGAGGGACGTGACCAGTAGGCGCGCGCCAACGATGTAGTCGCCCACGAGCAGGTCTGAAACCAGGCAGTCGTAGACCACACCGGAGGGCTTGTTGCCGTTGCGGATGGCCATGAGCCAGGTGGAATAGGTATCTGCGGCGACCGTGCGTGCCATGACCTAGTTGATGTAGATCTCTCCGTAGGAGCCGCGCTTGATCGTGAGCGTCGAACCCGTGACCTCGGAGGATGCCTGGAGCTGGATGTTCCCCGTGGCGCTCGGGTTGCTCAGAATTCCTTCGACGGTGGCGACGTAAATCGTCCCGGTGGCGGGGACCTGATCGGACACCACGGAGTCGCCGGAGGATGTGATGTAGCCCGGCCACTCGATGACGG
>DATCGG010000066.1:0-3801 GCA_036509075.1 Gemmatimonadaceae bacterium | reverse complement strand
TGAACTCCGCGGGCGCATCGCTCACCTTCCACGCCCCAGACCGCGCCGCTTCATGGCGGGCCACGAGCGTTTCCAGATGAGCGTGGAGAAACTCCGGATCATCGCGCAGGACCGCGGTACCGAACACATGGACGGCAACGTAATTCCAGGTGGGCACGACACGTCCATGCTCCGCCTTGAGTGGATACCAGTTCGGCGTGATGTACGCGTCCGGGCCCGAAAAGAGCACCAGGGCCTGCGCTGCGCCGGTCGCGAGCTGTCGGGCGTGTGGATTGGCGCGAGCGAGATGGCCGCGCAGCGTGCCGAGTGACCCAACGCTGCGCTCGAGCACGAGCGGCAGGTGCGTCGCGTAGAGGTTGGCGGGCCCTTCGACGGCGGTGACGAGCGCCGCGAGCGGATGGGCGTCGAGGTACGCGTGAAGCGTCGGGAGGTCGTCTTCGCGGAAGGACGTCGGGATGTACATGCTGGAACATAACGCGGATATCTGATTGAGCGCGGCGTAGAAAGCCGCCCTCGGGCAGCGCTTCTGGACAGGCTGCGCCAGCGTGCGCAATCTCTGCAACGAACCGACGCTGCGCTGAGAACGCGCGGAGGCTGTACATGGCGAATGGTCCTCACTCCCCGCTGCCGGCGCTTATGGTCGCGCTCACAATCGCGGCCTGCGATCGGACTCCAGCTCACCAGCCCGTGCGCGGCTTCCCGGCCGACGCGATCGCCGCCCTCGCCCAGCGCGAATCCGTCCTCACCAGTACACCGGATACGGCCCGGCTTCGTGCGTACATGCTGGCCATGACCGAGGAGCCGCACCACGCGGGCTCGCCAGGCGCGAAGGCGGTGGCAGAGTACGCGCTCGCGCGCTTTCGCGAGTGGGGACTCGACGCCCAAATCGAGGAGTTTGAGGCTCTCCTCCCCATGCCGGTGCTACGACGCGTCGAGCTGGTCTCCCCGACGCGTTTCGTCGCGCGCATGAATGAGCCGGCGATCCCGGAAGACAAGGACTCGGGGGACGAGGGGATGCTGCCGACGTCCACACCGTATGCCGCCGATGGCGACGTCACCGGCGATCTGGTATTCGCCAACTACGGTCTGCCGGAGGACTACGCGCTGCTCGACGAGCGGAAGATCGATCTCCGGGGGAAGGTCGTGATCGTCAAGTACAGCCGTGGCGTTCGCAGCGCGAAGATCAAGCAGGCCGCCGAGCGCGGCGCGGTCGCGGTGCTGATCTACTCCGATCCGAAGGAGGACGGCTTTGCGCGCGGGGACGTGTATCCCAAGGGGCCCTGGCGTCCCGCCGACGGTGTGCAGCGAGGCACGGCGCTCGACTACGCGGCCATGTACCCCGGGGATCCGCTCACGCCGGGTTGGGGCGCAAAGGCCGGCGCGCGCAAGCTGCCCCGATCAGAAGCACGGAGCCTCCCAAAGATTCCCGTCGCCCCGTTGTCCTACGGCGACGCCGAGCCACTGCTGGCCGCGCTGGACGGGCCTGCTTCGCCTAACGACTGGAAGGGAGCGCTCAACGTGTCGTACAAGATCGGGCCGGGTCCGGCCCGCGTCCGCGTCACGACAAAATCCGACTGGAAGGTGCGCCCCCTCTATAACGTCGTCGGCCGCATCCCGGGCGCTATCGATCCCGACCAGTGGGTGGTCTTCGCCAATCACCACGACGGCTGGGTGCACGGCGCCGACGATCCTGTCTCCGGAGCCGTGGCCCTCATGGAGACTGCACGTTCGTTCTCCGAGTTGTTGAAGACGGGATGGCGGCCGCGCCGGACACTCATCTTCGCGCTCTGGGACGGGGAAGAGTGGGGATTGCTCGGCTCCACCGAATGGGCCGAGGAGCATGCCGAGGAGCTCCGGCAAAAAGCCGTCGCGTACCTCAACACCGACAGCTATTCCGCCGGCCGCCTGAATGCCGGCGGCTCTCATACGCTCACGACGTTCGTTCGGCAGGTCGCGCGCGATGTCGTGGATCCCATCACCGGGCGGAGCGCGGCGGATGTAGCGATTGCGAATGAGTTGACGATGGCGAAGACGGCTGCGGACTCGGGAACGATCACCACGCGCGGTTTCCGCGTGAGTCCTCTCGGCTCCGGCACTGACTTCGAGGCGTTTCTCGAGCACCTTGGCGTGCCGTCCGTGGACTACGGCTTTGATGGCGCTCCAACCCAGGGAGCGTACCACAGCATCTACGACAGCTACGACCATTTCACGCGATTCGTCGATCCGGGGTTTGTCTACGGGCGCGCCCAGGCGGCGGCGGTGGGCACTTTCGCGATGCGTTTGGCCGAGGCGCCGCTCCTGCCGTTCTCCTTCACCGATGCGGCGGATGCATTCCGGGGCTTTGCTGACGACGTGTCGCGGCTGGCGGGCGAGCGCCTGGGGCCGGAGCAACTCGACATGTCGCCGGTGCTGCAGGCCATCGAGCGGCTGGACTCGTCAGGCGCGGCTTACGATCGTGCCTACGAGCAGGCCATCGGGCTTGGCTCGGCATCGTTGTCGCGGAACGCGGACGCGTTGCGGGCCATCAACGTCGACCTCTATCGGTCGGAGCAGGACCTGCTGTCGCCGGCCGGCCTCCCCGGTCGCGAGTGGTTCAAGCACACCATGTACGCCACCGGCGTGTACACCGGTTTTGCGCCTGACCCAATGCCCGGCGTTCGGCAGATGATCCAGGCGGGTCGTCGCGCGGACGCGCAGGCCGAGGCCGTGAAGGTGGCGGAGGCGATCGACCGGATGGCGTCGCGCGCGGGGAGGCTCGGTACCCAGCTGGGGCAGCTCAGCGCTCGTTAGGATCGCGTCCATAATCCGGCCTGCGCCTAACGCCCGATCACCGGTCAGCTTCAGCGTTCGTCAGGTGACGGCTTCGGGAAGCCGGCCCTCCTTGAACATCGTGTACCAGAGCGCCTCGTCGCGCGCGGTGAAGATCTGCAGCTCCGCGAATATCTCCCGCGCGAAATCAACCGGCGCCAACCCGCTGGCAGTGATCACGTGTCGATCGCGCACGGCCGGCGCCTCGACGTAATGCGACCCGCCCGAATACTCCGGAACGTGAATGGACAAGTAGTCCCGCATGTTGCTCGTGTGCTGGCGCTCGTCCAGGACGCGCGCGCGGCCAAGCGCGAGGGTCGCGCCGCAGATAGCTGCCACCGGCTTGTCGGTGGCGACGAGCTGCGTGATGAGCGATTCGAGAATAGTGCGCGGATACGTCGAGCGCTCCCACATGTCACCACCTGGCAGGATGAGCAGCTCGACATCGTCGACCTCGACGTCCTCGAGCACGACATCGGGATACACCCTGAGCCCGCCCATCGATATGACAGGAGAGGAGGCGAACCCCACGACGCGCACAGCGCGCTTGCCCCAGCGGCGCAGCTCGGCAAGTGCGTGAGCGGGCTCCCAATCGGCGAAACCATCGAACACCACAACGTGAATCGACCGCGTGTTGTTCATTCGACCTTCCGTCATCGATGCTGCTCCCTACCTAAAGCGAGTGCGAAGACTGAAAGAGCCGTCCGAGACGTGCCGATCGGATCATGATCAGTTGCCACCTCAGTCGTTTGCATGCCGATGTTTGATCGTACGCGACGGCTAGACGCCCCGCAACCGGACGCCCGTCGACAATCCCCGCCGATTCTTCAGTGGCGCGTGAACGTGAGCGCCGTCCCATCCGCCGTGATGGTCAGCTCGTCACCGACGACCCACGCCTGGGCCGCGTCTTGATGGCCCATGACGTCCGAGATGAGCCGGCCAGCGCGGTCGACCGACCAGCATCCGCGCCGCTGCATTCCACCCAGCATCGTC
>DATCGG010000065.1:0-41263 GCA_036509075.1 Gemmatimonadaceae bacterium | reverse complement strand
AAACCCTCGGGAGGCTCATCTCACTGTGAGATGCCTCCCGAGGGTTCTCGCTTTCCAGCCGCCGCCCGTCGCCCGTCCCCCGTCCCCGGCCGTTCAGTTTTTCGAAATCACCTCGATCACCCCGCCGAAATGGTTCGAGCCCCATTTGAGCTGCGCTTCGGACGCGCTGTAGTAACGCAGCGTTGCGATCGACAAGGCCGTGATCCCGCGGAGCTGCTCGACATCGCCTAGTCGCGTCCCATCCAAGTAGACGACCACCTGACCGGAGGCGACGTCGGTGCCTTTGATGGGCGGAGCGCCCTTGCCCATGCCACCCTGTCCCTGCAGCGATGCGATCTGCCGTTGACCCAACATCGCCGGCCGGAGCTTCTGCACGACCTCGTATCCGTTCGTCACGTTCGCGTGCGCGATCTCGTCAGCGGTGATGAGCGTCGAGCTCGGTTTAGGTCCGCCGCTCGCTGACGCGGTGGCCGGCGATGACGACGATGCGCATCCCGCACTGCCTAACGTGATAACGGCGGCAACCACCAGCGCGAGCGGCGCGCCGACGAGACGACCGGAAGCCACGGAAGCAAGTCGACGTTGTGAACGAGGGATCACTGCCATGGGCCTTCTCCTGAGCGTAGGCCAGAGCGTGCGGTCGATTGCGTTCACCACGACGGTGGGCGTGGCATCCCAACCAAGAACGCTCTGACCCTACGACGCGTGCACGACCCGCGCAAGAACGGAGCAGGGCCAGATGAACCCATCTGGCCCTGCTCCGATTCGTCTCGTCCGCCGACGTCGCGACCGACGCTTATCCAGCGGCCGAGCGCCGCCGCCGCGCCACCTTTCCGTTTTTCGACGGACGCTCCTTGCTCTTGCTCGCCTTCGACTGTCCCACGGCGATCGGCACGATGTCGGGAACCTGGATCGGGTCCGAGCCGCACCCACCACTCTGCTTCGGCTGCTTGTACACGTACCGCTCGCCCGCGTAGTTCCGGAACGTGACGGCGTCGTCGGTGATCTCCTCGACGTACTCGGGAAGCAGGGGGACCTTGCCACCACCGCCCGGCGCATCGATCACGAAGTGCGGCACTGCGAGGCCCGACGTCCAGCCACGCAACGCCTTGATGATCTCGAGTCCCTTCTGGACCGTCGTGCGGAAATGCTCACCGCCCGCGACCTGGTCGGCCATGTAGATGTAGTACGGACGCACGCGCGCCTTCAGCAGTTCGTGCATCAGCTTCATCATGACCTTGGGATCGTCGTTCACGCCGCGCAACAGCACGGTCTGACATCCAAGCGGGATGCCAGCCCTGGCGAGCATGTCGAGCGCCTGACGCACGCGCGGCGTGAGCTCGTCGGGATGATTGAAGTGCGTGTTCATGTACACCGGGTGGTACTTCTGCACCATCTCGCAGAACTCCGGCGTAATGCGCTCCGGCAGGTGCGAGGTGATGCGGCTCCCGATGCGGATGATCTCGACGTGCGGAATGGCGCGCAGATTCTGGAACAGATACTCGAGGCGCCGATCGCTCAACATCATCGGATCGCCGCCCGACATGATGACGTCGCGAATCTCCGGATGCTGCCGGATGTACTCGAAGGCGGATTCGTATTGGTTGAGCGGGATCTTCTCCGGATCACCGACCTTGCGGCGACGCGTGCAGAAGCGGCAGTAGCTGGCGCAGACCGGACTCACGAGAAAGAGCGCGCGGTCCGGATACCGGTGCGTGATGTTCGGCACCGGGGAGTCGGCGTCTTCATCGAGCGAGTCGATGACGCCGTCGACGATATCGAGCTCCTGAACCGTCGGGACGTATTGATTCCACATCGGGTCGCCAACGCTCTTGATCTGCTCGAGCGCCGACGGCGTGATGCGCATCTGAAAGTTGTCGAACGCCGGCTTGAGCGCTTCGACGTCGATGACGTCGTGCCCGAACTTCTCGGCCAGCTTGTCCAGCGTGGCGACGGCGTCGTCTTTCAGGATCTTCTGCCACTCGCTCATGCAACCGCTCCCCAGCCCTCTCGCGGGCTACCTGCTAACCGTTTGGTGAGGATGATCCGATCGTCTTGTGGCGCGTAGAACTCGCGAACGCGAGCCGCTTCGACGTAGCCGCGACGCAGATAGAAATTCCGCGTGGCGGCATAATCGGATCGGGACGATGTTTCGATGACCAACATCCGAGCGTGCAGCCCTTCCAGTCTGCGTTCTACCTCTGAGAGCAATACGGAACCGCAGCCGGTTCCCTGTGCGGCGCGGTCGACGGCGATCCAATAGAGGTCGTAGGTCCGGTCGGTTGCCATCGTGGGGCCGTAGCAGGCAAACCCAACCAACAGGGGAATCGGGAATCGGGAATCGGGAATCGACGGGGACCGGGAACCGGGAACGGGGAACCGCGACTCCTTCTGGAGCCTCTGTTCTCGGTTCCCTGTTCCCGGTTCCCGCTGAAATGCGCCGACGAACACATAGTCCTCTCCGGCGAACGACGCGTCGAACAGCTCCAGCGCGACGTCGACTTCGTCGTCGCGGAAATTCTCCGTGCTCCGGAGAATCTCCGCTACGCGCGAGCGTTGAGACGGCTCGAGCGGGCCGATCGTGAAGTCAGTAAACCCGGGAGGCTCGTTCACCCGACCGCCTCGACTCCCGACAGTCGTTGCTTGCGCGTCCAACGGTCTTCGGTCGACCCCTGCCGCGCGGCGAGCGCCTCGTCGCAGACGATGCGCACCATCGCCGCGTAGTCGATCCCGGCAGTGCGCGCCATGCGCGCGAGTCCCGCGGTCGGTGCGAAATCCGGATTCGCATTCACCTCGAGAATCCACGGCTGTCCGGACTCATCGATGCGCATGTCGACTCGGCCATACCCCGCGCCGCCGACCACGCGCCACGCCGCGAGCGCTATGCGTCCGAGCTCCGCTGTGAGCATGTCCGGAAGATCGGCGGGACAATGGGGGACCGAGCCAAGGTCCTCGTCGCTTCCCGTCTGCCACTTAGAGCGGTACGAGACGATCCGCCAGTATTCGTCGGGCATCGCCGAGAAGTCGATCTCGGCGATCGGAAGCACCTGGTTGCCGAGAATGCCGACGTTCACTTCACGTCCCGCGATGAAGCGCTGCACGATGACGTCATCCCATTCCTCGTGCATCGCGGTCACGCGCGCGTGGAGCGCGCGCGCAGACTTCACGACGGAGCGCTGCTCGACGCCGAGCGAGGCGTCTTCCGCCGCCGGCTTGCAGATCGCCGGGTAGCCGACGGATGGCAGCGGGCTGCCGGCGCGCGCGACGCCGAAGCGCGGCACTGGCAGGTGAGCCGCATCGAGCATCGTGTTGATGACGTGCTTGCGAAGGCAGATCGACGTGGTCCAGCTGCCGCTGCCTGTGGTCGGAACGCCGAGGAGCTCGAGCGATGAGATGACAGACGATTCGAGCGACGCGACGCCGTCGATGCCTTCGCACAGGTTGAACGCGAGGTCGGGCTTGGCGCGCCGCACGCGCTCGATCCAGCGACCATCGGGATTCACCGGTATGCGCGTCGGCTCGTGTCCGTCGGCGGCCAGCACCGACTCGACTGCTTCGACCGTCTCGAGGATGGCGAGGTCGGGGGATTTTCCCAACGCCGAAACGCCATCGAAGAGCACGATGACTTTCATGTAGAACTCCGTCCCGGATTTCGAAGTGCGCTGCGAGGGACTACCGCGCCGCGGCCGTGAGCGCTCCGGCCGTGACGCCCAAATCGATGCCCTGCCGTTCCGCGGCGTGGACGAGACACGCCTGAATGAGCTCGTCGTAGCTCATCCCGGCGGCGCGCGCCGCTTTCGGAAAGCAGGAATTGTCCGCGGGGTTGGGGAGAATCCCGGGAAGGGGATTGACCTCGACCACGTTCGGCTTGCCTGACGCGTCCAGTCGGACGTCGATCCGCGACCAGTCGCGACAGCCAAGCACGCGGTAGGCGCGGAGCACGACGTCTTCGATCGTGCGCCGCAACTCCTCAGTGATCCGCGCGGGACATTCGAAAATCTCGAGCGGCTTTTCGGGGCGGTCCCAGATCCACTTCGCCTCGAAGCCGTAGACGGGAAGCGCGCCGTGCGGGAGCGCTTCGAAGTTCATGCCGACGATTGGAAGCACGCGTGCTTCGTCGCCGTTGCCCAGCACTGCGCAGGTGAACTCGGCACCGGGGAGATACTCCTCGATGAGCACGGGCTGCTGGTAGTGCTCGAGGAGGAACTCGACCTGTGCGCGGAGCTGCTCCGGTGTTTCGCAGTAGTTCGCTTCGGTTATTCCTTTGGACGATCCTTCGTGGATGGGCTTAACAAAAAGAGGGGACTCGGGACTGGGGACTAGGGACTCGGCCGGGACGTTTCCGTTGGAGCGTGAGGCACCGTCGCGAGAGAATTTTCTCTGCCGAGTCCCCAGTCCCCAGTCCCCAGTCCCTCGAACGACCGCGAAGCGGGCGGTCGGCACTCCGTGATACGCGAGCATCTCTTTCGTTTTCGCCTTGTCCAGGCACAACGAGAGCGTGAACGGATCGCTCGCGGAGTACGGGATGCCGTGGAACTCGCAGATCGCTGGGACGTGTGCCTCGCGGTTCACGCCGTGGAGACCTTCGGCGATGTTGAAGACGATGTCGACGCGCGAGTCGCGGAGGTTTTGCGGAAAGTCGGTGTTTGCCTCGAGCCGGATCACATCGCCGAGTGCGGAGAGGGCGTTCGCGACAGCGTCGATGGTGTCGGCGCTGTCCCACTCAGCGAACTCGTCGTCGGCCGCTGCCGGAGAGTTCGACTGCGCTCCGTTCGTCGCGGTGGTGCTCGATCGGTGACCGTTCGACGCGGCGCCGTTGGGGGGATGTCCGTTCGACGCGGAGGTGTGCGAGCGAGTGCCGTTGGATCCCGCGGAATGAGCGGGGGTGGCGAAACTTCCCCCGACGGTGACCGAGTGCGCGATTTCGGTCGACGCCGGTGCATCGGAGTTCCGGGACGCGAGGGCGTCCCGGCGACTACTGGGAGGTTCGTCGTCGCCGCGTACCGCTTCGTCGTCGGGACGCTGGGTCGTGGGCGACTCAGGCTTCTGATTGTAGGCGAATCCGATTCGCGGCATCCACACTCCGGCGGACAACGAGTCGAGTTGTGCGAGAGGAGCCGTTCGCACGTCTGCGGCGGCAAGACCGATGCCATGCGTGCGCGACGGGCGAATGATAAGAACCGTGATTTTGTCGCGCAATGACTTTTTGTCTTTTTTACGACTTGCGCGCGTAGTATGCGCGCTTATGATAAGCGTACTTCCTACGCGAGAAAGCAGCCTGATGCCGAAACGCCTACCGCCACAATTCGCCTCACCCGTTGCAAGTCCCGGCGTGCTCCTGTGGCAGGCGATGAACCGCTGGCAGCGCGGACAGCGCCGAGCGCTCCGTGATGCCGGCCTCTCGCACCTGCAGGTCATGCTCCTCGCCAGCGTCACGTCGCTTGCGGAGCAGGGCGAGCCTGTGACGCAGGTCATGCTCGCGCGCCACGCCCACACCGATGCGATGACGACGTCGCAAGTGCTCCGCGCGCTCGAGCGAAAGAAGCTCGTGCGTCGGACCGATCATCCGCGCGACTCTCGCGCCTACGCGCTGCGCCCCACCGCGGCGGGCCGCCGCCTCGCGCGTCAGCTCATCCATCTCGTCGAGCGCGCGGATCAGGAATTCTTCGAGCCGCTGGGCGGCGACGCCCCACGATTCGCAGCGATGCTGCGAGAGCTAGGGAATCGGGAATAGGGAATCGGGAATCGAAAACCCTCGGGATGCCTCTCGCTCTGAGAGGGACCTCCCGAGGGTTCTACGATTCCCGATTCCCTATTCCCTAGACCTTATGGTAGCCGATCCTCGCCGCCTCCTTCCGATCGTCGGCAACGTAGATCTCGAAGTCCGAGAAGATCGCCGGCGCTTCAGACTGCATGAGGCGCAGCGCCATGATCGCGAAGCGACGAATCTCCAGCTCCGCGCCCTCGCTCGATCGCAGCTCCAGCATCGTCCGCCACGCGCGCACGTTTCCAGTCGCGACGATCTTCGTCTCCGTCGCATTCGGGAGCACCGCGCGCGCCGCCTCACGCGCCATCTTCCGGCGATGCACCTTGTCGGCCACCCAGCCATACCGCTGCATCAGCTCGTCCACGAGTGTGACGTACGTCTTTTGCGCGCTCTCGACCTGCTCACGCCACGCGCGCTCGAGCGCCTCGTCGCCGATGACCGCCGGCGGCATCACGAAGTCGGCAACCGACTCGTCGACGTACCGCTGACTGAGCTGGCTGTACGCCCAGCCAGCGCGATGACGCACCAGCTCGTGCGTCAGCGACCGACTCACGCCTTCGACCAGCACGGAATAGTTCACGTGCTCCAGCACGCTGCCGTGTCCCTGCTTCTTGATGTTCTCGAGGTAGTCGCGCGTCGAGCGGTTCGCTGGGTTGCGCTGACTCATGTAACAAAGTCGTCCGGCGAACTCCGCGAGGCGCTCGCCATCAGTGCTCTCGCCGAGCCAGTTCACGGGAAGGTGCGCGGGCTGGGCGAAAGCCGGGCGCGATAGGACGGTCAGTCTGGGCTCGAGATAAATCAAAGGGGGAACCGGGAACGGGGAACAGGGAACCGAGGCGTTGCGTCGCGCGAAAACTATTCGCCTCGTTCCTCGCGCTCCAGCATGTCGAGACGAAACTCCGCATACGCGCGCTCACGCTCCACGCGTGCGAGCACGCGCGCCGACGCGGGCGGCAGTGGCGGGAGCTCCGGGTCGTATTTGATGTCGCCGATCGCGCGCTGATGCGGCAGCGCGACCTTCACGCCCGGATTCAGGAGACCGGTCGGGTCGAACGCGTCTTTCACGCGCCGAGCGAGCTCGCGCGACGGGACGCTGGTCGTTCGATCCAGGAGGGGAGCACGCAGCGCACCGTCGCCGTGCTCACCGGAGAGCGAACCGCCGAGCGTCGCGGTGAGGTCCACCACGTCGGAGAGAATTGCTTCGACACGTGCTCGCCAGCCATTGCGACTCACGTCTACGAGCGGGTTCACATGTACGTGGGCGTCACCCGCATGCCCGAAGATCACGCCCGACGTGTCGTGCGACGCGAGCGCTGACCGCACGCCGCGGACGTAGTCCGCGAGCCGAGTCGGCGGAACGACGCCGTCCTCGATGAACTGCATCGACTTGAGCGCCGGATCGAGGCGTGAGAGGATGGGACTCGCCGCGTGGCGAAGCTCCCACAGACGTTCTTCTTCCTCGTGACTGAGTCCAATGGTGACCGCGGTCGCGCCACCACGCTCGAGCTCCGCGGCGAGTTGGCGCGCGCTCGTTGCAGCGGCCGCTGCATCCGCTGCTTCCAGCTCGATCAGGAGCACCGCCTCGGTGTTGGGCGGAATCGGGAGTGGCGACGCTCGCGCTGCCACATCGAGGAAGGTCCTGTCGAGCAGCTCGCAGGCGCTCGCATCGCGTCGCTGTGTCTCGCCAGCTCCCATCACCGCCGCGTCGAGTGACGCGTAGCTGGCGAGCAAGCTCGCGGTCGCGCCGGGAAGCTCCGCCAGGTCGAGCTCCACACCCACGATGAGGCACAGCGTTCCCTCGCTGCCGACGATCAGATCCAGCACCTCGCCCGATTCCGCGTACTCCGCCAGCGCGTAGCCTGACGAGTTCTTCCGAAGCTGCGGCGCGCCGACCGACGAACGCGCAGCCCGGATTGCTGGCGCGACGTCGCTCAGGAGGCGATCGACTGCGGCCACTCGCGGCGCGACGCCCCCGCGAGCGATCGTCGCGCGCGCGCCGTCGGCGAAGACACAATCGACCGAGTGTACCCAACGCCGAGTCGAGCCGAACCGCAGCGTGCGAGCGCCGGCGGCGTTCGTCGACACCATCCCGCCGATGCTGCAGAACGCACCACTGGATGGATCCACGGGAAAGCGAAGGCCAACGGTGCGGGCGCGCGCATCGACGCGATTGCGAATCGCGCCCGGGCCGACGGCGATGCGCCGCGTGGCGATGTTGGGAGCGCCGATGGCATCAAGCCGGCTGAGGTCGACGATGATGCCACGCCCGATGGCGCCACCGGGCATGCTGCTGCCGGACGCGCGAGGGATCAGGACAGCGTTCGACTCACGCGCCCAGTGCACGAGTGCGACAACGTCCTCAACGCTCTCGGGCACGGCCACCGCTTGCGGCATAACGCGACCGATGCCGGCGGCCTCGGCGTATACCGCTCTGGCCGCGACGTCGTCGCGAAAAACCCCGCGGAACGGGTGGCCCGGTGCAGCGAGTTCCTTCGTCATTCAATCGTGCTCTGCATTCTGCGGACGATGTCAGCGCAGGTGCTCCGCGACAAGCGCCGTCGTTGACACGAGTGCCCTGCGGTCGTCATTCCTTCATCATGCCGAACATCGCGGATTCACCTGCGTCGACCCCGCCAGCGGACGAGATCGCGTCACTGGCTTCGCCATCGCGCCATGGGGGTCTCCTCGTAAAGATCGAGACCGACCGACGACTCGGCCACGAATGGGATGAGTGGAACGGGCAGCCGCTCGCGAACGGTGGAGACTTCCGGACCACGGCAGGAAAGTTCTTTCTCTTTACGGCGGTCGGACTGACCGCGATCGTCGTCGCAAGCGCGGCAGGAATCTTTCTCCTCGCGCCGCGACTCGCACAGCTCGCAGAGTGGTTGCCGCGAGCGCTCTACCTGACCGACGCGGGTCTGGCTCTCGCGGGTTTCACGTGGCTCGCGCTCATTGGTGCTTCGTACGCGACGAACCGGGCGCTCTTGCCGGGTCGATTCGCCGAACGTGGTCTCCTGCTCAAGACGCTGCGGTTGGCGTCGCGAGTGGGTGAGATGTTCGGCGTGCAGCGTGACTGGACCGACAACGCAGCGATCGCGGTCTACAACCGTCTCGCGTGGGCGCGCGAGTGGCGCGTGCGTGCGAACGAGATGCTGATCCTCATCCCGCGCTGCCTGTCTCGCACTGCGCTGGATGGCGTGATGGACATCGCGAAGCGCTACGATGTCGCGACGTTCGTCGCGACGCGCGGTGCGTACGCGCGTCAGGTGATCCGCGAGCGTCGTCCGAAAGCTGTGGTCGCCGTGGCGTGCGAGCGGGACATGGTGAGCGGTCTCCACGACGTCGCGGGTCGGCTACCGGTGCTTGGGCTCACGATGCAGCTGCCGAACGGCCCGTGTAAGGACGCGTCGCTGGATCTGGCGAAGATGGAGGAGTTCGTGAGGAAATATCTGCGGTAAGGATAGCGGGAACCGGGAACGGGGAACCGGGAACCGTGCCGCCTGGCGGAGCCACTGTTCCCGGTTCCCCGTTCCCCGTTCCCGTCTCACTCTGCCTTTGCCACCACCACCGTAACGTTGTCCGTTCCGCCGCCGTCCAGCGCCGCATCGATCAGCGAATGCACCGCGCCTTCGGCGTTGAGTGAGCCCAGAATCTGGGCGATGCGCTCGTCGCTCACGTGCTTCGTGAGACCATCGGTGCACAGAAGCAGCGCGTCGCCGTCGGCGAGGTCCACGACGCCAACGGTGGGCACGAAGTCCCCACCAACGGCGCTCGACAAAACGTTGTAGAGGCCGGCCTTCTCCGCATGCTGCTCCGTCACCGCGCCAATGTCGACGAGATAGTTGCCCATCGTCTGGTCGCGAGTGAATTGCCTGAGCGTGCCGCGCCGGAGGAAGTAGCCGCGGCTGTCACCGAGGTGGATCACGTACGCGCGGGGCCAGACCAGCGTGACCATCGTCAGGGTCGTTGCGGGGCCGCCCTGAGTCTGGAACATCTCCTTGAGACGGTGGTGTCCGTGCTGGACGGCCTGCGAGAGATGCTCGAGGAACGCGTTCTCGCGATCGACGTCGAAGTCCTGGACACACCCAACGGCCTCCGCGAGATACTCGACGACCGCCTTCACAGCGACGCCGCTCGCGATCTTCCCGCCGACACCACCGCCGACGCCGTCGGCAACGACGAAGATGTCGACCTGCGGCTTCCGAAGCCGATCGAGCAGCGTCGTATCCTGCAGATTCGTCGCGCGGAGCTGCACGGCCTTCTGAAGCGTCATGATCGCGAAGTGATCCTCGTTGACGCTCCTGACCTTCCCCGCATGCGACAGTCCGCTGACATCAACGCGGATCATCCGCGCGGGAAGCGTTTCAGTTTCCATGGTGGTCGGGCTGCTGGACTGTCTGTGTCGCGCCACTCAGCGTCGTCTTGGCGACCCAGCGAAATGCGTCCTCGACGCCCTCGCCGGTTTTCGCGCTTGTGGTCAGCATGTGAAAGCCACCGTCGATGAGCTTCTTCCCGTCGGCGGCCGCGACGACCCACTGGTTCTTCAGGTCGTACTTGTTGAGCGCGACAATGGACGGCACGTCACCGGCAGCGGAGCGAACGTGGTCGCGGAGGCTGAACAGCTGCTCGAACGTCTCGCGTCGCGTGCCATCCGCCACGTACAAAACGGCGTGAGCGCCCTTCAGGTAGCTGTCCGGAATTTCCTGCTCCGCCGTGCGACCCTCGATGTCCCACAACAGCAGGTTCACTTGCTCCGTGCCGACCTGGACCTGTTTCCGGTCGATCTTCACGCCCACCGTGCTGTGATACTTGGTCGAGAAGAGCGAATGAATGAACCGCTGGACGAGACTGGTCTTCCCCGTCGCGAACACGCCCACCATGCACACCTTCTTCTGTATCATCGCTGACGCTCCGCGACGTTGGCGTTCAGGGACGGTTGTGCTCGAATGGTGAACGATGCGCTTCGATTGAGGCGAGCCCGCTCCGCGGAAGCGTCGGCGGGAATGGGATCGCCGCTGCCGCTCGCATCGATGCTCAGCCGACTCGCGTTGATGCCGAGCGAAACGAGCCGATCCCGAACCACAGCGGCTCGCCGACGGCTCAGCGCCAGGTTGTCCTTCTCGGTGCCCGTGGGATCGGCGCGCCCCACGACCTGTATCGTGAGGTCGTAGCGATTCGCGTCGGCCGCTTTGACGAGCTCCCGGAGCTTTGCCGCAACGGTCGCGATCGAGCTCACCGCGCGCTGATCCAGTGCGTCCGATCCGGCGGCGAACAGAGTTCGCTGGCTCTCGATCTCCGCCGCGATTGGTTCCATACTGGCCGGAAGGCCGGGCGTTACATGCGAGAGGTCCACTGCTCCAACGCCCGCGAGCGCCGGTGCCAGCCCGTCGGCGCGAATGATCCAGAACGCCGGCGCGCGACCGCTGGCGACCAGCGTGTCGCCCTTGAGCGAGAGCGTGATGCCGCCCGGCGGTGCAAGCACGTGCCGAGCGCGTGCGAGCAACAGGGCGGGCTCGGTGGACACGTACGGCTCCCAGTGGGCAACGACCTCGTTCGTATCGACACCGCGACTCGCCATGAGCACCGATGGATTCACGGCGAGTGGATCACGCATGCCGGTAATTCGCCATTTGCCGTCAGAGCGCTCGCTGCGGATGACCGCGATCCCGGGCTCGGTGTCCAGACGCGCGAGCGCCGCCGACCACTGCCGATTCGCGCGCGCAGTTCGCCACGCAAGGCCGCCGGCGAGCAATAGGAGAACGGGGATGACCCACGCGAAGCGACGTAGCCCGGCGGATTTTGCGCGCGTGTCGGTGGCGAGCACCGTCTCCACGCAGTCCTCCAGCAGCGGGCGCGTGGTCGTAAACGCCGCGGCGTCGCCGTTGAACGCGGTGAGCGGATCGCACCACTCCAGGTGAATCGTCTCGATCGTGGACTGCAGTTTCGCGGGCAGCGAGTCGGGCGGCGTGCCACGCACGACAGCCGCGATATTGGCTCGCGGTCCCGTCTCGACCAGCACGGTGAGATCCCCGGCAGCGAACGCGCGCAGCTCGCCGGTCTTCTTCGGCTCGAACGAGTCGTTGACGAAGTCGCCGATCGCCGTCAGCATGCTGGACACGAGGTCGGCGTCGCCTAACGAGCCATCGGGAACGTGCGCGAGCAGCAGGCCGGTTTCCGCGTGCACGAGCAGCACCTGCTCCACGCGGTAGACGAGCGCATGCCGCATCACGATCTGGGCGAACGGGACGCCCGTGCGCCACGACTCGATGCGCCACCGGATGCCCTGCGGCGAGAGGCTGTGCTCGATCGCGCGGTTGATCGTGTTGACCAGCCCCGACATCGTCTCGGCGATCGCCTTCCGGATCGCGGGGCCGAGCACCGGGAAGATCGCGGTGGCCATCTCGCGAGGGTTTCGTCGCACGGACTCGCGAATCGCGTTCTCGACGGTCGGCGCGAGCGCGATCCCGAGCTGTCGGTCGCGGGCCGAGCGCTGGACGATCGCCTGCGGAAGCTTCTCCGCGAGCTCTTCGGGCGTGAGCTCCGCGGTGTCGAGGCGGCGGCGGAGCTCGTCGAGCTGCCGACGCTCCGCGCCGAACAACAGGTCGCGGAGCTCGGTGAGCTCGTGAACGCTCACCTCCGCGACGTCTCTGGTCCCGCCGGCGCTTTCGGTCAGCGGCGCGCCGTCGTCCGGCACGGTCAGCTCCGCGAAGGCTTGGGCTGCGGGCGCGACTCACCGGCGAGTCGCGTTGCCATGTCGGAGAACACGCCGACGATTGCGGACACGTCGGTCTTGTCGTTGCGAAGCGAGGCGACCTCGCGGTTGAGGTCAGTCGAGACGCGCTGCGACAGGCGCTCGATCTCCGCCCCGATGGCGCGCGACTGCTGGAGGATCTGGTCGCGAATCTCGGCGTCGGCGAGGCCGGACAGCTCTTCCAGCTTCACGTGGCGCTTCTCGAGAGAACGCAGGATTTCCTTGATCTCGGCCGACAGCGCCTTGAGCTCTTCGGTGCGCTTGGTGCGTTCGGCGTTGAGCCGGTCGCCGAGCGTCTGGGCGTCGCGCTTGGCGCTGGCGTCGAGGTCGGCGAGGCGCTTGTCGAAGTCGGAGCGTATGACGGCCTGCTCGCGCATGAGGCGCTCTTCGAGTCCCTGCAGGCGCGACTCGACGGCCCGCATCTGCCCGCCGAAGAGGATGTCCCTCACCTTGTCGAGGCTTTCCGGCGCCACGTCGTTAGGCGGCGCGGGGGGCAGGTCGGCGGGGCGGGCGGCTGGCGCCGGAGGGGCGAGCTTCCGGCCGTTTTCTGGGCGTTGGCTTTCGGTCCTGGCCATGCTCGGCACCCTCGACGTGAGAGGAGACGAAATCGGAGCCTCTACCGGCCAAGCTACGGGTTCGTACGCAAAGCGGCCAGCAGCAAGAAGCCGCTGGCCGCTAGCCGCTGCTGGGCTGGTAGCCGAGTGCTGCGGGCTACTGCCGCTTGCTGCGGGCTGCTGCTATCTACCGCCCGTTTGTCATCCCGAGCGAGGGCTATCCCTCTACCGTGACAATCGCGATCCCTCGCCTGTCGGCTCGGGATGACAGGCCTCCGTCGGCCGTCGCCTGTCGGCCGTCGCCTGTCGCCTGTCCCCTGGCGCCTGCTTTACTGCGCCACCGGCTTCAGATACCGGTCGTACCACTTCAGATACCGGTCCAGTCGATCCATCCGATAGCTCGGTAGCGTGATGCCATGGAACGAGTTGGGATAGATGATCAACTGGGTGTCGACCCCCAGGGATTTGAGGGCCTGATACATCTGTTCGCTGCCGATCGCAGGGACGTTGAAGTCCTTCTCCCCCACCATGAACAGCGTCGGCGTCTTGATTCGGTCGGCGTGGTAGAAGGGGTACGAGACCTTCATCCACGCATCCGGGTTCTTCCAGGGCGGGCCAAGCTCCGTCTCGTACTGCAGGATGTACTGGTCGACGCCGTACATGGCCGTCTGCAGGGCGCTCCCGGCGCCACTGATCGCGACTTTGAACCGCGGTGTCGTCGCGATCGTGTAGTCCGTGGTGATGCCCCCGTAGCTCCAGCCCCCGATCCCGAGCCGGTCCGGATCGGCGATCCCCTTCTGGACGACATAGTCCGTGGCGGCGAGAACGTCGACCACTTCCTTGTTCCCCCAGTCGCCCGAGATGGCGTTCATGAACTTCTCGCCCCGGCCGTTGCTGCCGCGGTAGTTCGGCGAGACCACGACGTATCCGTTCGCCGCGAACAGCTCGCGCTCGAAGTTGAACGAATACTGGTCCTGGCCGGTGGGTCCGCCGTGAATGCGGAGCAGGGTGGGCATCTTGCCCGACGAGCCGGCGGGGCGCGTCACCACCGCATGCACGTCCGCGCCATCCGGCGTCTTGAACTCGATCCCTTCGGTCGTGCCCAACTGAATCTCCCCAAGCCACGCGTCGTTCTGGTGCGTGAGGACCCGGAGCGTCCCGTTCTCGAGCGCATGCACTTCGGGCATCTCGGTGGCCGTGGACGCGAGCACGGCGATCTTGCCCGCCGGGCCTAACGCGAGCGACTGGACCACGCGTGGGCCCGTTGTGAGCTTCTCGACCGCACCGCCGGCCGCCTTCATGCGCGCGACGTACTGCGTCCGGTCGTCGGTGACGATGAAGAGCAGGGACGTGCCGTCGGCCGTCCAGCTCGGAGACGTCACCGGACGGTCGAGCGCCTCCGTGAGGAGGCGCGGTTCTCCACCGGCAACCGGGATGACCGCCACGCGGTACTGGTCGTAGATCGACAACGTCGTGGCCGCGCCGCGCACGTAGGCGATGGATTTGCCGTCGGGGCTCCAGGCGAGCTTGCTGCCGCTGTTGTTGTCGTCACCCACGAACGTCGTTAGGCGCCGCATCTGGGCGCCCTTCCGCGCGTCGATCAGGTAGATGTCGGTGTTGATGCTCTTGTCGGGATCCGGCGACCGGTCGCTCACGAACGCGATCGTCTTCCCGTCGGGCGACCACGATGGGTTGCTCTCGTCGTACTTGCCGGACGTGAGCGTGTCGAGCGTCTTCGTCGCCACGTCGAACAGGTACAGGTGACTTCGCTGGTTGCCGAGGTAGCCCTGAATGTCCTGCTTGAAGTGATAGCGATCGAGGACGATCGGCTTCGCTGTCTTGGCTTTGGTCGAGTCGCCGCCGGCCTCATCCTCCGGGTCGTCCACCACGAGCACGAGCCGCGTGCCGTCGGGCGACCACTCGTAGCCCGACACGCCGCCCTTGATCTCGGTGAGACGCGTCGCCTCGCCGCCGCGACGGTCCAGGAGCCACACCTGACCACCTTTGCCATTATCGCGGGACGAGACGAACGACAGATATCGGCCGTCGGGGCTCCAGCGCGGGCTGGACTCGCCGTCCTTCGAGGACGTGATGCGGATGTTCTCCTTTCCATCCCAGCTTGCCATCCAGACGTCCGTGTCGTTCTTGTCACGAGCGGAGTCGGCAATGGTGACTGTGTACGCGACCCATTTGCCGTCGGGAGAAATCTGCGGGTCCCGAACGTCACGAACGCGGAAGATGTCCGTTGGGCGGAGGGCCCGCTTCGCTGACGGAGCAGCGGTCGGCGAAGCGTTAGGCGTGGCTGGGGACGCGCCGCGACCCTGAGCCGAAAGGGAGCCGGCGGACGCGACAACGAGGGCAAGTCCGAGAGTGATGCGCATGATTCAGAATGGCGGCGCTCACGCGCCGGTTGAGTTGACGCTGGTGTCCGATGGGATGACGGCGGTTGCTTCGATCTCGACCATTGCGCCGGGTTCCAGTAGCCCGGCGACAACGATCACTGACATCGGCGGAAAATGACGGCCGATGACTTCCCGGTACGCGGCGCCGATTGCCTGGCGGTCCCGGGCGTACGCCTCGCGATCGGTGATGAACCACGTGAGCCTGACGAGATGGCCGGCCGCCGCGCCAGCGGCCTCGAGGACCGCAACGATGTTCGCGAGAGCCTGGCGCACCTGAGCGGGCATTCCGCCGGGCACGATCGTCTGCGTGATCGGGTCCCAGCCGATCTGGCCGGCGACGAAGACGGCACGGCCTTCAGCGGAAAACCCGTGAGAGTAGCCGGCGCCGAGTGGCCAATTCGAGGGACGAACGTCCGTGGCCATTCAGGTGGTTTCCTGTTCCCGCAACCGGAACCGCTGGAGCTTCCCCGTGTCCGTCCTCGGCAGCTTTGCCACGAACTCGATGCGCCGTGGGTATTTGTACGGCGCGATCTCGGCCTTGACGAAGTCCTGCAGCTCCCGCGCGAGCTCGGGGCCCGGCGTGAATCCCTGACGAACGACGATGAATGCCTTGACGACATGGCCGCGCTCCTCGTCGGGCGCGGCGACGACTCCGCACTCCTGCACCGCCTTGTGCTCCAGAAGAACGTTCTCGACCTCGGCGCCGGACACGTTGTGCCCGCCGGTGATGATCATGTCATCGGTGCGCGCCACGTACCAAAAGTAGCCGTCGTCATCTTCGCGGAATGAGTCGCCGGTGATGTTCCAGCCATCCTCGACGTAGCCACGCTGGCGATCGATGTCCGCGAGGTACCGGCAGCCGGTGGGACCGCGAACCGCAAGCCGGCCGATCTCGCCGCGCGGGACCTCCTGGCCGATCGCGTCCACGCAACGCGCTTCGTATCCGGGGACCACGCGCCCTGTCGACCCGGCTCGGATGTCATCGCCGCTCGCCGAGATGAAGATGTGAAGCATCTCGGTGGCGCCGATCCCGTCGATGATGCGGATGCCCGTGGCGTTCTCCCACGCCTCGAACGTGGCGCGGGGCAGATGCTCTCCGGCCGACACGCACTTCGTGAGCGACGAGACGTCGTGCGAGCCGAGCATGCCGAGCATCGCCCGATACGCCGTCGGTGACGTCCAGCAGAAGGTCGGCCGATGCTCCTGGATGCCCTTGATGAGCAGCGGTGGGGCGGCCTGCTCGAGCAGGAGCGACGCGGCCCCGACGCGCATCGGAAACAGTACGAGGCCGCCCAACCCGAAGGTGAACGCGAATGGAGGGGACCCGACGCAGATGTCGTCTGGCGAGATGCCGGCGATCGAGCGCGGAAAGCAGTCGCAGATCGCCAGCACGTCGCGGTGGAAGTGCATCGTCCCCTTCGCGTTGCCGGTCGTGCCCGACGTGAACGCGATCAGCACCGTATCGTCCGCGGCCGTGTTGCAATTCTCGAACGTGGCCGGCTTCCCGACCATCATGGCTTCGAGCGAGCCCGGCTCGTTGGACGCGAAGTGCACCGTCCGACCTCCAGGCCGCGGCGTGCCAGCTGCGGTCTGCTTCATGGCGGTCTCGCACTCGGCGGCGAACCTCGTGTCGCATAACGCGAGCGTGATCGCGGCCTTGTCCGCGATGTACGACATCTCGCGCACGCGCAGGAGTGGCATTGTACACACCACGACCGCCCCGATCTTCACGATGGCAAACCAGCACGCGACCATCATCGGCGAGTTCGGCCCGCGAAGCAGAACACGGTTCCCGGGCACGACTCCCAGGTCCTCGACGAGGACGTGCGCGATCCGGTTCGACATCTCGAGCAGATCGCGATAGGTCCAGCGCCCGCCGGGAAACAGGAACACGGACCGGTCGCCGTGTCCGGCGTCGACCATGCGATCGAGCAGCTCGGTTGCGCAGTTCAGCTGGCCCGGGTAGGCCAGCTCGGGCAGCGAGCCGTAATCCATGCGCGGCCAGAGCGCCGTCGGCGGGAGGTGCTCGCGGCAGAACGTGTCCACGTGGGCGGACTTCCCAGTTGGCGCGTTAGGCGTGGTCACGTGCGCACCAGTCAGGATTGTCAAGACCGATGACCGATAACGAATGATCCGTTACCCACAACGCATGACACGCCAAGACATCGCGAGATGTCAGCGCGAGTCGTGAGTCGTAGGTTTTGGGTCGTTGGTTTTCGGTCATCGGTTTCTCACCTCAGTTGTTCTTCGGCTTCTGCGATGATTTGACCCGCGATCACGAGCTTCTGGATCTCGCTCGTCCCCTCGTAGATGCGCAACGCGCGGATCTCACGGTAGAGGCGCTCCACCGTCTCGCCCACCACAACGCCCCGGCCGCCGAACAGTTGAACGGCGTCGTCGATCACGCGCTGTGCCGTCTCCGTGGCGAACAGCTTGGCCATCGCGGCCTCGCGAGTCACCCGCTCGGCACCGGCGTCCCGCGTCCATGCCGCGCGGTACACGAGCAGAGCACTCGCGTCCACTGCCACCGCCATGTCTGCCAACTTCGCCTGCGTGAGCTGAAAATCCGCGAGGTGTTTCCCGAACGCTTCGCGCGCAAGGGCGTGCGCCGTCGCCTCCGCGAGCGCGCGGCGCGCGAACCCGAGCGAGGCGGCGCCCACGGTCGACCGAAAGATGTCGAGCGTGCCGAGTGCCACGCGCATCCCCTTGCCGGGCTCACCCACGATCGACGTCGCGGGAACGCGACAGTCCGTCAGGTCGAGTGTGCCGAGCGGGTGTGGCGCATTGACGAGGATGCGCTCACTCACGCGAAGTCCGGGATTGTCCGCATCGACGACCACCGCGACGAAGCTTCGCTCTTCACCTTCGAGGCGCGCGAAGACGACGTAGAACTCGGCGATGCCGGCGTTGGAGATCCAGGTCTTGCGGCCGTTGATCACGAGATCCGGTCCGTCGCGCCTCGCCGACGTCCGCATCGATGACACGTCGCTTCCGGCGGCGGCCTCTGAGATCGCGAAGGCAGCGATGGCGTCGCCTGACGCGACGCGCGGCAGATATCGACGCTTGAGCGCTTCGCTCCCGAATTGCGAGATCGGCCCGGACCCGAGGCCCTGCATCCCGAACGCGAAGTCAGCCATGCCGTGGAGCTGTCCAAGCGTTTCGCGAGCGAGGCACAGCGTCCGGACGTCGAGTCGCGCGGGCGCGAGGCCGAATGGCTCGGGCACGGCGTACTTCAGCCAACCGGCCTTGCCTAACCGCTGAACGATCTCGCGGAACGTGCCGTCGACGTCTTCCGGCTCATGCTGCACCAATGGCGAAATCTCTCTGTCCGCCCAATCGGCCAGCTCACGAGCGAACTCGCGGTGTGCGTCCGTGAAGAACGGCCACGCGAGGTGAGCGAGCGACGATGCGGGACGCGGCACTACTCGCCCGTGAACGCCGGAGACGACCGGTTCACGAACGCGCGATATGCGCGGACGAAGTCTTCCGTCTGCATGCACAGCGCCTGCGTTTGTGCCTCGGCCTCGATTGCCTCGTCGATCCCCATGTTCCACTCCTGGTGGAGCGCTTTCTTCGTCATCGCGTGCGCGAACGTTGGCCCCTCGGCGAGGGATTGCGCCAGCGCGGCGGCTTGTTCCATGAGGTCCGGCGGCTCGGCGACGCGATTGTAGAATCCCCATCGCTCCGCTTCGCCGGCGTCCATGAAGCGCCCCGTGTACAGGAGCTCGGCGGCTCGTCCATGACCGATGACGCGCGGCAGCAGGGTGCATGCGCCCATGTCGGCCCCGCTCAATCCGACGCGGGAGAAGAGGAACCCGACCTTGCTGCGCGGTGTTCCGATTCTCACATCGCTCGCGAGTGCGATAGCCGCGCCTGCGCCGGCGCACACGCCGTCGATCGCGGCGACGATGGGCTGGGGGCAGTGACGCATGGCTCTCACGAGGTCGCCCGTCATGCGGGTGAACGCCAGGATGTCTCCTGTTCTTCCCGATTCCTTCATCTCGACCAGAGGGCCGATGATCTCGTGCACGTCACCGCCCGACGAGAAGTTTTCGCCCGCGCCGGTGACGATTACCGCGCGCACGTCCGTCACATAGGAGAGGGTGCGAAACGTCTCGGTGAGCTCACCATACGAGTCGAACGTTAGCGGGTTCTTTCGCTCGGGCCGGTTCAGCGTGATGATGGCGACGCGACCGGCGAGGTCCCAGCGAAAGTGACGCGGGCGAATGGTGGTGACGTCGATGCCGATTGGGGACATTGAGGGTATGATGGTGACTACGGCCTGCGATGACGCGGGAGCCCCGCGTGGTGGCGTGTAAGAGTCTAGCCATCAGAGCGGCCGCGGCGTAGGGTTGGACCCAAGGTGGCATGCCACGAGGTGAGCGGTGATGCGGGCGGCATTCCTGCTTCCAGCGCTTCTTCTCGCTGTCCCTGTTGCTCGCGAGGCTCAGACGGTAACGACCCGCCAAACGGTCATCCGTGGGGTCGTATTCGACAGCCTCAAGATGCGGCCGCTCCGCAACGCGAACGTGCAAATAGCCTCCGCGGCCGGTGCGCCCTGGATCAAGAGCTTTACGACGGATTCCACGGGCACGTTCGAGCTCACCGACGTTCCGAACGGGACGTACCTGATCGGGTTCTTCCATGTCGAGCTGGACTCACTCGGGCTCCCGCCGCCCACGTTCCGTCTGGATGTCCGCGCCGGTCCGCCGATTTACATGCCGCTCGCGATTCCATCGGCTCGGACCATCGCGCGCTCGTTATGCGGTCGCAACGGCACGAGCGACTCGACGGGCGTCTTCCTGGGTTACGTTCGCGGCGCGAACAGCTCGCAGCCGCTGCCTGACGGCAAGCTCGTTCTCCGATGGGCAGAAATCGTCATCCGGAAGCATTCGATCACTCGCGAGGTTCGCACGACAAAAGCCTCGAGTGGGCCCGACGGTTTTGCCGCGGTTTGTGGGTTGCCGCTGGCCACGACGATCCAGATTCAGGGTGCCAGCGCGGGGGACAGCAGCGGCGCATTCGAGATCACGCTGACTCGTACCCGGATCTACCATCGTGACATCTTCGTCGCGCCGCTGACACGAACGTCGGTCTCGACATCCGACTCAACGCCACCGGTTGCGCTGTTGCGCGGCATTGGTCGCGTTCGCGGGCATGTGAACGGCATAACGGGTCGGCCGGTTCACGGCGCACACGTTACGGTATGGGGCACGGGCGTCGAGACGGTTACGAGCGCGGACGGTGAGTTCACGCTCGGCAACTTGCCTGAAGGCACCCACACGCTCGAAGCTCGCGCAGTGGGATTCGCACCTTCACGGCAACCAGTGGACATCGTGCGCGGCACCCCGAGCGCCGCGGAGGTCGAGCTTGCGAATCTCGCCATCACCCTGGACACAATGAAAGTGTTCGCGCAGCGAGTCTACCCGTCGCCGTTCTCGGGTGACTTCGAGCGCCGAAGGCGGATGGGTGGCGGGCGTTTCTTCGATGAGAAGGACATCGAGCAGCGTAAACCGACGCTCCTCACCGATCTGGTTCGTGGGATTCCGGGGATTCGCGTCGTGCCGACCATATGGGGCGGCGTCGAGCCGGTAATGAGCCCGGGAAACTGCCGGCCGGATCTGGTCATCGACGGCAGTCGTCAGATCAACGACCCGACCTTCCCGCTCAACACGCTCGTTTGGGCCAACGAGCTTCGAGCAGTGGAGGTGTACACCAACCCGCTAAAGGTTCCGGCGGAGTTTCAGAGTGTGTCGGGGTGCGGTGCCATCGTCGTGTGGACTGAAATAACCAGGCGGTAGCCTCACCATTACGAGCGAACCTGATGCGAGCCGGACTCCTGCTTCCAGCGCTGCTTCTCGCTTTCCCGGTTGCCGGCGAGGCCCAGGTAGCGATGACCGCGGAAACGGTCATTCGCGGTGTCGTCTTCGACAGCCTCAACATGCGGCCGCTTGCCGAGGCGACCGTGCAGATCGCCGCCGCATCGGGAACGTCCTGGGTCAGAACCTACGAGACGGATTCAAACGGGACGTTCGAGTTCACCGCAGTCCCAAGCGGGACGTACCTGATTGGGTTCTTCCACGCGAGTCTCGACGCGCTCGGTCTGGTGCCACCGGCGTTCCGTCTGGAGGTTCGCGCCGGACCGCCGATGCACATGGGTCTCGCGATTCCATCGGCTCGGACGATCGCGCTCTCGTTATGCGGTAGCAAAGCCTTGAGCGACTCAACAGGGCTCTTCCTGGGTTACGTTCGCGGGGCGGACAACTCGATGCCGAGGCCGGACGCGAAACTGGTTATCAAGTGGGTCGATCTCGTCATCCAGAAGAAATCGATCGCTCGCGAGGTTTCGGCGATCGAAGCCGCGACCGGCCCCAGCGGACTGGCCGCGGCGTGTGGCGTCCCGCTGGCCACGCCGCTTCTCGTACAGGGCGCCAGCGGGATTGACAGCAGTGGGGCGTTCGAGATCACATTGCCGTCGAGCGGGCTGTATCATCGCGACGTCTTCGTTGCGCCACTCGTGCGGACGTCGGTCTCGACATCCGACTCGGTACCGTCGGTCGCACTGTTACACGGCTCGGGTCGCGTTCGCGGGCGCGTTACTGGCGCAACGGGGCGGCCGATCACGGACGCGACCGTGACGGTGTGGGGCACGGGTGTTGAAACGGTCACGAACGAGAAAGGCGAGTTCGCCCTCGGCAACCTGCCCGTAGGCACGCACACGTTGGAGGCTCGCTCCCTGGGATTCGTTCCTGCGCGGCAACCGGTGGACATCGTTTCCGGCATCGCGGGCGCCGCGGAGGTCGAGCTCACGAATCTCGGCATCATGCTCGACACGATCAGAGTGACTTCCCAGCGCATCTTCACGCGCGGACTCGCGGACTACGAACGCCGGAAGCGAATGGGGTTTGGCCATTTCTTCGACGAGACGGACATCGAACGGCGCAAGCCGATCGTCCTGACCGATCTGCTTCGCGCTCTTCCCGGTGTCTACGTGGTGCCGAGCCAGTGGGGTGGAGACGATGTGCTGATGCGAGGTGGCCCGGGTGGCGCGGGGATGTGCCGGCCGAATCTCGTGATTGACGGCGTTCGGCAGATGAACGACGCGACGTTTCCGGTCAACTCGCTCGTGTGGGTCAACCAGGTTCGGGCGGTCGAGGTCTATGCTCGACCGACCTCCGTCCCGGCAGAGTATCAGACGATGACTGGGTGCGGCGCAATCGTTGTCTGGACCGGTACGGCCCACTAGCTCGCGCCTTTCCGTCGTTCGATGAGCCGCTCGAGCTGCTGCTTCCCGGACCGGTATTGCCAGGGCCACCACTGATCGGTGTAGCCCAGCTCCGCCGCGGCGTGAAGGGTCCACGCCGGGTCACTCAGGTGCGGCCGAGCGAGCGCCACCAGGTCTGCACGTCCCGCCGCGATGATCGAGTTGACCTGGTCCGCCTCGGTCACTGCGCCGACCGCGATCGTCGGGATGTGGGCCTCGTTCCGGATCCGGTCGCTGAATGGCGTTTGCCACATGCGCCCGTACACCGGTTTCGCGTTAGGCGACGTCTGGCCGGTCGAGACGTGAATGATGTCGGCACCGGCGTCGATGAACGCCCGCGCAATGTGCACGGCGTCCTCGCCCGTCACGCCGCCCTCCGCCCAATCCGTGGCCGAAATGCGCACGGACATCGGCCGTTCGCTTGGCCAGACGGCCCGCATGGCGGTGAAGACCTCGAGGGGGAATCTGAGGCGGTTGTCGAGGGAGCCGCCGTAGTCATCCGTCCTCTGATTAGCCAGCGGCGTGATGAAGCTCGACAGTAGATACCCGTGGGCGCAGTGCAGCTCGAGCATGTCGAACCCGCTCTCGATTGCCATCGCAGTCGACCGCGCGAACTGATCGCGCACAGTCTCCATATCTGCGCGTGACATGACTCGCGGCACCTGCATGGTGGGCCGATGCGCGAGCCCCGACGGAGCGATCACTTCCCAGTTGCCTTCGTCCATCGGAATGTCGCTCCCTTCGAGGCTGGCCTTCGTCGATCCCTTGCGCCCGGAGTGTCCGAGCTGGAGACAGATCGCCGCGGGCGTGCGCTCGTGCACGAAGTCCACGATGCGCTTCCACCCGTCAACGTGCTCGCGCGCGTACATGCCGGTGCAGCCGAGGCTGATGCGTCCCTCCGGCGACACGCAGGCCATCTCCGTATATACGAGCCCCGCACCGCCCAATGCACGGGCACCGAGGTGAACCAGGTGGAAGTCGTTAGGCACGCCGTCCGTGGCGCTGTAGACGTCCATCGGCGAAACGACGACGCGATTGGGGAGGGTCAGGCCGCGGAGCGAGTACGGGGTGAACATAGGCGGGATCGCCGCCTGTCGAGCGGGAACCGGGAACTGGGAACCGGGAATGCGAGACCTCGGGACGGCTCTTTCCTCTGTCGGCGATGAGCCTCGCCAGGGGCTTGCGTCTCCCGTCTCCTGTCTCTCGTCTCCCGGCAGTACTTGTTCCCAGTTCCCTGTTCCCGGTTCCCGTTGCGCGCGCGACGCGAACCACCTCTCTACTCCCTCGAGGTAATCTCTATCGCGCAGCCGCAGGTTTTCATGGCTCACTCGCTGGCTCCGCGTGAGCAGGCTGTAGGCGAACTGCTCCGGCGGGAGGTGGATGTAGCGCCGCACGTTCTCGAACCATTCCATCGAGTTGCGCGCGGCGTTCTGCAGTCGCAGGGCTTCGGTGCTCCGCTCATCCTGGTAGCGCTGCAGGGCGCGCGAGAGCGAGCTGGCGAGCACGCCGGTTGCCTCGTTAGGCTCCGGCCAGGGCTCGTTGAGCCCACGAGCAAGGGCGATGGCATCCTCCATCGCGAGCTTCGTTCCCGAACCGATCGAGAAGTGCGCCGTGTGGGCGGCGTCGCCGACGAGCACGACGTTGCCGAAATGCCAGGCCGCATTGCGCACGATCGGGAAACTGAGCCACTGAGACCCTCGCAGATGCCGCATGTTCGTGAGCAGGGCATGACCGTCCAGCCACTCGGCGAACAGTCGCTCGCACGCGGCGATCGACTCGTCCGTGTTCATGCGGTCGAAGCCGGCCGCTCGCCACGATCGCTCGTCACACTCCACGATGAACGCCGACTGGCGCTCATCGAAGCGGTAGGCATGGGCCTGGAAGACGCCGCATTCGTTCTCCACGAATGCAAACGTGAACGCGTCGAAGAGACGCTGGGTCCCGAGCCAGATGTACTTCGCGTGACGGGTGTCGACCTCCGGGCGAAAGTGCTCGGCGTATCGTTTCCGGATCGCGCTGTTCACACCATCGGCCGCAACGAGCAGGTCATACTCACCGATCCCCACACCAGCGGTGTTGCCGTTGCTCGGGAGCTCGGTCCGAAAGCGTAGGTTGACGCCGAGGTCGGTGGCGCGCCCCGCGAGAATCTGAAGTAGCGTCCGACGGGCGATCCCGCTGAAGCCGTGACCCCCCGACGTGATCGTCACGCCCTTCACATGGACGTCGATGTCGTCCCAATGCGCAAAGTGATCGGTGATGTCCTGGTAGGTCTCCGGGTCGGCCTGGCGAAAGTTCTCCATCGTCTGGTCGGAGAACACGACGCCCCAGCCAAACGTGTCGTCGGCCGAGTTGCGCTCGATCACCGTGATCTCGTGCGCCGTGTTTGCCTTCTTCATGAGGAGGGCGAAATACAGCCCGGCCGGGCCTCCGCCGACGACCACTACCTTCACTTGAGCCTCGCCTTTGGGACGAACGGAACGTAGTGTGGAGCAGGTCACGCCGCCCAACGCGCGCCATGTGCACATTGGACCATGCTGCGCGTCTAATAGATAGCTGAAAGCGCACGGTGTGAACGGTCATGAATCGCTTCCTCTATTTTGCGGCGTTCGCCTACATCGCCCTCTGTGGTGCGATCGTGGCACGGAAGGTCCTGAACAGCAGCGGACTGCGGATTCGAACGGTCGACACGGTCGTCGCGGTCGCTCCGCCACCGCCCGCGGGCGCGACTACGTCGGGCGCGCAGTGGTTCGCGGCCATGAAGCCGTACTGCAACCAGGTCGAGGTCGACGTCCGCGAACGCTATTCACCGCCACCGGCCACGAGCGAGGGCGCGGGGTATGCCGCGGCCTGTTTCGCGTTGGCGGGGAAGATCGACCGCGCGCGCCAGATTATCGAGGGAATAGTGCCGGGCGAACGCGCCGCCGCGGCGAACGTTCTGTTCGCGGTGGCACATCCGGTGGCCGACGCGGGCGACGACCGCGCCTCCGGCCCGATGATGGAGCTTGTCCTCGAGTATTGGCCTAACAACTACATGGCGCTCTATCACGCCGGCATGTCCGAGTATTCACTCGGCCAGCGGTTACTGGCCGAGAAGCACCTGCAGGCGTTTCTCCAGATGTACACCGTCGCGGACTATTTCCACGAGAACGCCGAGAAGGCGCTCAGGGAGATAGATGCCCAGCGGTCGAGCTCTCCGGACGGGACGCCGCGCCAGGTCGAGCGCGAGAATCCGCCGCGACCGTGATTGGGGGCGGGTATCTCGCGGACGGATCGCTGTTCGCGGGTCGGTATCGGATAGCCCGCGAGTTGGGTCGGGGCGGTGTGTCGGTCGTCTACGCGGCTCGAGACACACAGGTCGGGCACGACGTTGCGCTGAAGCTGCTGGTCCCGTCGCCGGCGACGGCGAACCAAACCCGCGAGCGCATGCGTCGGGAGGTGAACGCGGTTCGTCGTCTCGCACACCCGAACATCGTCGCGGTCTACGATTTCGCCGAAGACGGACCGTACGGCGCCGTCATCATGGAGCTGGTAGAGGGAGAAGACCTCGACCGCCGCGTCCGCCGATCGGGCGCGCTTCCGCCGGATGACGTCGTGCGGGTTGGCAGCGAGGTCGCGGCCGCGCTCGCGGCGGCGCACCGGCACGGGATCCTCCATCGGGACGTCAAGCCGAAGAACATCCTCCTCGACCGCGACGGGCGCGCCCGGCTGACGGACTTCGGGTCGGCGAGGATGGAGGGTGACGCCACCATTACGCGAACCGGGGCCATCGTGGGGACGCTGGCGTACATGGCGCCGGAGATCGCCGAGGGGCGGCGCGGTGACGCCCGGTCCGACGTATTCGCGTTAGGCATGACGCTCTTTCACGCCGCGGCCGGACGTCTCCCCGACCGGCCGTCGCCCCACCTGCCGCTGCCGCCGTCCGCGACGGGGTATTCTCCGATCGCGTTCGACGCGAACGTCCCGTTGTGGCTTGGCCACGTGATCGCCCGGGCCACGTGCGCCGATCCCGCGGACCGCTACCCCACGCCGACCGCGCTCGCGGACACACTCACGAGCCGCGACGCGAGGGCTGGCGCCGGTCTCGTATCGCTCACGCGGGACCAATGCGTGATCTGCGGCGCGGCGGACGTGTTAGGCACGACGGTGTGCCCGGCCTGCTCCAGCGCCCAGCCGCAGGCGGAGGCGCTCGTGTTCCTCTCCGGACCGCGCTCGCCGGTGGAGCGCGACAGGCTGCTCGACGCGGCAGCGGAACTGCTCGGCCCCGAGGTTCAGGCGGAGACCCTCGCCGCGGTGACGAGCGGCGACAAGCCCCTGATGCGCGTGCCGGCGGAATCGGAGCGCCACGTCGTGGAGATTCTCGCGGCGCGCGGGATCCGCGCGCGAGTCGTCAGGGAACGTGAGCTCTGGCGTGCGCTCCCGGCAGGGTTCCTGTTCGTTGTTGGCCTCGTCGTCATCGCCGGGATGGTCGCGGGCGCGGTCGCGGATCCGCTGATCGCCGCCGCGGCTGTCCCTTTCGCGCTATTGCTTGTTGGCGGCGGCGTGCTGGGCCTTCGGCGGCCGGCACTGAGCATCTCGAGGCAGGCGTCCGCGCTCTCGGAGCCGACCCGCACGCGGATTGCCGAGACGTTCGCCGCGCTCCCAGCCGGCGTGGCGCGGTCGCTGCTGGCGGACGTCGTCCGGCGCGGACAGTCGGTGCACCGCGCGCTCGCGCTGCGACAGGACTCTTCAGGCATCGCGTTGACCGTCGATGATCTCCTCGCGCTCGCGTGCGCATCGGCACGGGACGTCGCGTCACTCGACGAAAGCCTGGCGCAGTTCGACCGTGAGCGGAGCCGCGATGACGGCGACTCGGCCTGGAACGACAGTCTGGCCGAGTGCGAGCGGGCCCGCGACACGGCAGTGCAGCGGCTGCTGGATGCCGTGACGGTGCTGGGTCAACTCGATACCCAATCGATCCGCGGGTTCGAGGATGTGAACGCGCGGCTGGGCGAGCTGGTCGCCGAGATCGCGAGCGAGGTCAAGACGCGCGTGGCGACGCGCGAGGAGATGGAGGCCCTGCTGGCTCGCTAGAGTTCAAGGGACTTCGCGGGATCAGGGCCTGAGGTCCGCTCGACTCCACTACTCTGTCTTGCGGTCGTAGGGAACGATGTTCTCCCACTCCGAGGCGTCCGACCTCGCGACGACCGCCACGACCGGCTCCACGTCGCTCATGTTGAACACCTCGTGCGGGACGCCGGGCTCGATGAAGATGAAATCGCCGGCCTGATTCTCGATCACCTTCTTGAGCCCCGGGCCGTACTCGTGGCGCACGTGACCCTGGAGGATGTAGAGCATCACCTCGAAGTCGACGTGGATGTGCGCGTACGCCACACCGCCCGGCGGGATGGTGGCGACGTTCATCGAGAGCTTCGTCGCGCCGACGTTCTTTGCCGACAGGCCAGCACGGTAACGAATGCCGTTCCAACCGCGGACACTCCCGCCGCTGCGGATGATGGAAATCCCGTCGCCGCCCTCGACGAACTGTTTGAGGTCCAGCTCGGTCTCCGTGGTAATCATGTCGTCTCCTGCTTCGTTAGGCACTCCACCGCCTGGCGCCAGATCGCTCACGGTGCGATCGCGATCACCCGCAGCGGACTCCCGCTTCCGTGCACCAGCTTGAGCGGGGCGGCGATCACAACGGCCCCCACTGGTGGAAGCTGTTCGAGGTTGCAGAGGCTGGCCAGGCCGAACTTGCCAGCCCCATGCATCGTCGCATGGTTCGGGAACGGTGGGTCGAAGCGGCCTGCCTGCCCCGCGTCCGTACCGATCGTCTCCACGCCGACGCCAAGGACGTCACGGTCGTGCGCAAGAATCCGCGACGTGTCCTGATGGAAGCCCGGTGCGTGCGGGCCGTCGTCGCCGACGTTCAGGAACTCCTTCGCCGTCTTCCGCTTGCTCCACCCGGTTCGAAGCAGCACCCATGCGTTCTTCGGCACGCGGCCATTGGCCTTCTCCCACCGCTCGAGATCCTGCGGTGTCAGCAGATAGTCCGGGTTCGCTTCCACCTCACGCGTGATGTCGATGACGCACGCCGGTCCAACGAACCGGCGGGGCTCGATCGTATCGCACGCATTGTTAGGCAGATCCTTCCCGGTGATCCAGTGCACCGGCGCGTCGAAGTGCGTGCCGGTGTGCTCCCCCATGTGGATCGTATTCCAGTACCACGCCGGCCCCTTGTCGTCGTACTTCGAGATGACATCGATCGTCACACCGGGAGACGGCGCGAAGATCGGCGGCAGGCCAATCACTGGCGTGTCAGGCCCGAGCGGCTGCGTGAGGTCGATGACGCGCAGGCGACCGGCGTCGAGCTCGGAGACGAGTTGCTGGAGGATCGTGGACATCAGGATGCGGGGTGCGTGGTACGCGCGCCGGCTTTCTTCAGCCAGCGCTGGAATTCGAATCGGTTCTCGAGCAACGCGAGGTCAGTGACGAAGCCCGCCGGACCCTTGGCGTCGACCTTCGCGACGATCGTCGTGAGCTCGTGCGCGGCAATGGCCTCGTCGAACGCGGAGACGAAGTCATCGACCGTTCGGACGGTGACCGCGCGCGGGATGCCGGCGGCTGCCGCCATGGCTGTGATATCGCTCCCCGTGGACGTGGCGGTCGGGAAACCACCAACGGACAGCAGACTCTCGTTGTCGAACACTACGTGGACGAGATTGCGCGGCCGGTACCGCGCGAGCGTCGTTAGGCCACCCAGGTTCATGAGCACGGAACCGTCGCCGTCGAACACGACGACCGAAAGCTCCGGACGCGTGAGCGCGACGCCGAGCCCCATCGACGAGGCGAGTCCCATGGCATGCTGCAGGTAGAACTGATTCGGGCGATGCCCAATGGCCTGCAGCTCGGCCGCCACCGCACCCATGATCGTGATGACGACGCGATCGGTGAGGTGGTCGTAGACGGACCGGAGAGCGTCTATCCGCAGCATAGAACTAGGGACTGGGGACATCGGGACTGGGGACTCGCCCGGGGGCCAATATTGGCGAGGAAGCCTCCACGTGGAGAGAGGCATCCCTGCCGAGTCCCCAGTCCCTAGTCCCGATGTCCCTCATTCTTCCCACATGAGATCGCGACATAGCAGCAATGCGACGGGCTTGTTCGACGAATAGGCCAACGTCAGTGCCTTCCGGATTCGATGCCCCACGTGATCTGGCGCGTCGAGATACGCGAACGGAATACGCAACGCCTGCAGCACGTGCTCGGTCACCCCGCCTCCCTCCGTCTGCCACGGATCTCGCTCGCCAAACTCGCCGCGATGGCTGATCAGCATCAGCAACGGTATGCGATAGAGCTGCGCGCACGACACGATGCCGTTCACCGACGCGAGAAAACCATGGTTCTGCATCAGCATCGCCGACTTCGTCCCGGCGAGATGCGCACCGGCCGAGATGCCAACGCCCTCTTCCTCCTTGGCGAGTCGGACCAGGATCATCTCCGGGTCATCTTCCGCCATCCGGATCAGATGGACGAGCCACGTCTCGGGCAGCGCTGAGACGAGGCCCACGCCGCACTCCTTGAGCGCGTCGTAGATCAGGCGCGAGTGGTTGACGGAGACTGGCACAGACGGGCGACTGGCGGCAGGCGACGAACGATCGAACGGCGTGACCGAAGCGAAGCTACGGCGACACGGCGCCGAGAGCGAGGTGTCTACACGCTCCCGGTGAGGTGAAGGACATCTGTGACGAGCCACCAGATGCCGACGGCGAGCAGCGCTCCAGGGATCACCCATCGGATCCAGAGATACAGCCAGTTCGGCACCGGACGTGGGGCCCCTTCCGATAGCGCTCGAATCGCCTCGCCTCGATTCATCGCCCACCCGACGGTCACTGCCGCGACCAACGCGCCAAGCGTCTGCATCCCCGAACCAAACGTGAGGTCCCACGGGATGAAGACCTCGTTGTTGATCATGGGCGGGATGGCAATGAGGAACGCAACGCCGGCGAGCAGCCACACGACCGCTGTTCGCTTCAGCCGCGTGTTGTCGGTCAGGGCCGCGACCAGCACCTCGAACGCTGCGATGCCCGACAGATAGCCGGCACCGAACAGTCCGACGAAGAACAGCAAGCCGAACAGCCAGCCCGCGGGAATCGCCGCGAACACCTTCGGCAGCGTCGCGAAGATGAGCCCGGGACCGCTGTTCGGTGCGAGGCCGAGCGCGAAGACCGCGGGGAAGATCGCGAACCCGGCGAGCAGCCCGGAAATCGTATCGCCGAACGTGGTCCACCAGGCATTCGCCGTGAGATTGTCCTTGTCGGTCAGGTAGGAGCCGTAGACCACCATGAACGTGCCGCCCAGCGACAGCGAGAAGACCGCATGGCCGATCGCCGCCATCATCACGCGCGGCGTGAGATCTGCCGCCTGGAATTTGAGGATGTACCACTCCACGCCGGCGCGCGCGTTAGGCAGCGTCATCGCCCGCCAGATGAGCACCACGAGGATGAGGCAGAGGAGCGGGATGACGATGCGGGCGGCGCGCTCAATGCCCTTCCGCAGCCCCCTGACGAGGACCACGACGCAGGAGAGAATCACGGCTGCGGTACAGCCCATCTGCAGGAGCACCGACTTCCCGGAGAACCCCGCGTCGGGAGGGAGCACGGCAGATACATCGAGCGCGGAACCGGTCGCCCGTGCCACCTCGCCAAGCGCGTAATACACGACCCACCCGATGACGTTGATGTAGTAGCCGGTCGCCGCGACGACGATCGCGAAGAAGAACCAGCCGACCGCCTTGCCGGCCGGCAACCCCGCGCGCTCGAACGCGCCGACCGTGCCGCGTTGCGTATGGCGGCCTAACGCCGTCTCAGCCATGAGGCCCGGGACGCCGATGACCAGTACCACGAGGACGTAGAAGAGCACGAACGCCGCGCCGCCGAATCGCCCGACCATGTACGGGAACCGCCAGACGTTCCCGAGGCCCAGCGCGAAGCCGACCATGGTGATGACGGCGCCGAACCGCGAGGCGAACGTCTCGCGCTTCGGGTCGGCGGTCGCGGTGATGGCGGTCGGTGTCGGATCACTCATTCGCTGACCGGGCTGTCATGCAGCACCGCAGCAAGCGTATCGAGCGCGTGATCGACATCCTGGATCGTGGAATAGAAGTGGGGTGACAGCCGAATGACACTGCCGCGGGCGGACGGAATCACGCCGCGTGCGCGCATCCGGCGCTCCACCGTGTCGGAATCGCTGCCTACCCAGAAGGCCGTGGTGGGCGACTTGCTTTGCGCGTTAGGCGTGCCGTAGAGCGTGAGCCCGCGCGCCCTGCCCCCGGTCACGAGCCGATCCGACAGCACGCGCGTCCAGTCAGCGATGTTGGCCGGGCCGACCTGGTGAATGATCTCGAGCCCAGCGCGCGCGATGTACGCGTTGATGATCGGCGGCGTGCCGGAATCGAAACGCCGGGCGCCCGGGGCCCAATCGAGCGCCGTCGCATCGAACGCGAACGGGTGTGCGCGTCCAAACCACCCCGTCACGGTCGGGCGAAGCTGCTCTGCGAGGGCTCGCCGGACGTAGAGGAACGCAATGCCAGCCGATGCCATAAGGTACTTCAGCGTGCCGCCGGCGAGCGCATCGACGTCGAGCGCTTTGACGTCGATGGGCTCGGTGCCGAGCGTTTGGTACGCGTCCACGAACAGGAGCGCACCCCGCGCATGTGCCAGGCGCGCGATGGCCGCCACATCGTGCTTGAACCCGTTGACGAAGTACGCGTGGCACGCGGACACGACACGAGTCCGCTCGTCGATGCGCGTGGCGTAGTCGCTCGTGTCGCTCGTCCCGCGATCGGAGAGCGGCACCCATCCGACCTCCGCGCCACGGGGCGCTTGCGCGAGCCACACATGTCCGACCGTCGGGAACTCCGCGGCGCTGGCCAGCACACGTCGCCGGTTGCCGTCGAACGACAGAGCGCTCGCGAGCGCACTTGCGGCCTGCGACACGGAACTCGTGACCGCAACCTCGTCCATGTCTGCGTTGATCAGGCGCGCGAACGACTGTCGCGCGCGTTCCACCTCCGCCATCCAGGCGTCCCAGTCCATGCCTTCGCGAGCCCATGATCGGAGGTACGCGTCCACCGCTGCCTGCGTCGCGTCGGTCTGCGGCGCCTGCGAGCAGTTATTCATCGGGATCGCGTGCTCGAGGATCGGGATTCGAGCGCGCCAGGCGGCGATGTCGTACGGCGGTGACGGGAGGGTCACGGGGGCGTCGCGTCAGGAAGGAGATTGGCCGCGCAACGTTGTATCTCGCAGCGTGGAGACGGAAGAGCGCTCGCGAATCATGACCCGCTCCGCTAGCTTCGCGCACCCGTAATTCTGGCGCGCTCGTCGAATGCGCGGCTGAGCGCCTGTCACATTGTCCCGTCCTTCGCGATGCGTGCACGAAGTACCGTTGTCGCTTCCCTCTGCCTCGCCCCTGTCGTGGCGCGGGCACAGGCTGCGGGCTTTGGTCCGATCGTACTACAACTTCCCGCCAGCACACGTGCGATCGGGTTCGGTGACGCCTACGTCGGCGTTCGTGAGCCCGAGGCGGTGTTCTACAATCCGGCGCAGCTCGGCGTGCGACCCGGCGTCGCGATATCGGCGGAACGCTTCGGGTCCGTCTCGACCGCCGGCGCCGTCGCGAGCACGTACGTCTTCGGGAAGTTCGGCTTCGGACTTGGCGCGCAGATGCTGGACTACCGGTCGCTCGGTCCGGCGTACCCCGACGCGGCGCCTAACGGGGAGCAGCTCCTGGCCGACGGTCCGTTCCCGGCGTCGAGCCTCGTTGCCGCGGCCGCGCTCGAGATGGCGTTCAAGGGCATTCGCTGGGGACTGACCCAGAAGCTCGCGCAGGACCGGGTGTCGGACGGGCGCGATGGCGTGTGGTTGACCGACGTCGGGGCGGCAAAGGAGATTGGCCCGGTGACGGTCGGCGCGACGGTCCAGAACCTCGGTGCGAGTCCGAAGATGCTCGGTACGTCGGCGGCGCTCCCGACGCGCGCAACCATCGGTGCAGCCGCGGCCGGCGTGCCGGTCGGCCCGCTCGACCTGGCGGCGAGCGGTGCGGTCTCAGTGCGTCGCGGCGGACGCGTATCGCCCGCGGGTGGCGTGGAGCTCGGCTACGTGCCGATTGACGGCGTGACCTTCGCGGGCCGCGTGGGCGCACGACTCCCCGAGAAGAACGGAGAAGCGCCGATCACGCTCGGTGCCAGCTTCACCTTCGATCGCGTCTCGATCGACTACGGCTTCGAACCATATCAAGGTGAAGGGAACGGTCACCGGATCGGCATTCGGATTCGGTGAACGAACGCCTAACGATTCGCCAGATATGCCGGATCGATGGCCGAGAAGCCGATGTCGTCCACCACTACCTCGCCGACTCGCGTGCGATCGAACACCAGGCGGATCGTCTTCACTCGTGACGCGTCGAAGCCGCTCGTGCCGCGCGGGAACTCCTTGAGCGGCATCACATACGTCTGGAGCACGAGCTCGTAGGGGTTCGGGAACACCGTCTTGTCCCGGCCCTTCCTCCGATACACCGTGATCTCGAGCGGCCGCCGTGGCTTGCCGAACTGGCTGAGTGGGACGCGCAACGTCCCGCCAGCCGCATCGACCACCTCCACCGTGAGGTCCACCGGCGTCGTGTCCGGCGCGGCCTTCTTGTCGTCGGGCTTCTTCTTGTTCGATGCAACCTTCCCCGAGGGTTTCTCCTTCGTGCCTGACGAGTCGGCCTTTTTGGTCGTGTCGCGGTCGGTCTTGCGCGGTCCCGGCGTGGCCGGCGTCGGCGCCAGCGAGAGCACCACCGACGAGCCCTCGCCAACGTTCCAGGCCGCGCGCAGCGAATCGCTGATCGTGATGGAGTAGCTCGCCGGCGCGCGCGGCTTGGTCGTGTCCTTCCCCACCGGCTTGTTGTTCCAGCCTAACCACACCGCGTTCGTTCCGAGGTCACTGTTCCGCGAGCGAATCGGGATCGGCGCTTCCTTCCACCCCGAAAGGCTGTCGCCCGAGATCATCACGCCTGGAACCGACCCAGTCGTCACGTCGACGTCTTCATCAAAGCCGGCGAGCGCGCGATAGCTCGATTCGGAGAAGCGCGTGATGTACATCGTCTTCGGCAGCCACTGACCGATCGTGCGATGGTCGCGGAACATCGGGAGGTATTCCTTCTTTCCCTTGAGCGTCGCCTCGAGAAATCCGCCGATGTACACGCGGCCGAACTGCCGCTGTTCCTCGGGCGAGATCAGCGCATCGAGCGCGAGCCAGCGACCACTACGCGGCCCGTTGTCCTTGTTGCCCCAGACGGTATTCCACTGCCCATGGTTCGCGCGATAGACGTACACGGCTGATTTGAACCACGGACGGCCGTCGGTGAACTTGATGCGCTGATACTGTCGCAGCCCGGAGAACGCGGACACGTCGCCGTCGTGGGAGCCGTGGAACACCAGGTAGTTCACGTTCTCCACGGGCGTCGGTTTGCCGGCCGGCTGATACTGCCCGTCCACCGGCGCGATCGCCACGATCGACTTGATGTCGAAGTTGTAGTCGAACTTGATCGTCGCGTCGTCGGGATAGTGCGACAGCCGGTTGAATGCGGCCGCCACGGCCACCGCTTCGCCACCGCGCGAATGACCCATGAGCGCGATGTTGCCCATGTCGACCTTGTGGTAGAACGGGCTGCCTAACGAATCGTTCCACGCGCGCCAGCGTCGCAGATGCTCGAGCAGGAGCCAGCCGCGCCCGTCATTCTCGCCGCGCAGGTTCCCGTTGATGAAGTTCTCGTCCACCGACGCGAGAATGAACCCGCGCGACGCGAGGTGCTGACCAAGGTAGCCGTACCCCGGGTCCGAGAAGTCCTTCATGTTGTGGTTGCCGTGCACGATCAGCACGAGCGGAAATGGCCCGTCGCCCTGTGGGTACCACACGCGCCCGTTGATCGGGAGCTTCTTGAAGTCGAATCCCCAGTACTTCGATCGATCCTTCGCGATCTCCGGAGGTGCAGAGACCATTGCGGATCCGTCGACCGTTTTGGTCTTGAGCGTCACGGAGTCGCGGAACGCGGCGCGGCGTTTGTCGGTCCCGCTGCCATACACGAGCGTCCGAACCGGGTACGTCCCGGGCTGGCCCGGATTCGGCGCGGTGATCGACTGATGCGAGAGAACGACCGGGGAGTCGTCAGTCGTCAGCTTGAGTGGCTGTTGAATGCAGGCGGCAGCGCCAAGCAGGAGAGAAGAGACCGCGAGCGCCACCGCGGCGTGACGGCTAGGCAGCATGAACAGGGTCGGGTATCGGGACAGCGAGCTCGATTGTTGGCTGATGATATCCAGCGCCCGTGATCTTATCATCCGGCGCGCTCGCCCGCACCGCGATTAGAAATGCGCGTTGACGAGCGGCAACCAGCGCAGTCCCGAAGAATTGTTGCGCGCCCGGTTGATCAAGCCGAGCTGGATGCCCTTGAGAACACGAGCGTCGTTGTAGAGACCGATCGTCAGCCCGCGCTGCTGCGCCACGTAGTTGTAGCCCGCCACCGAGATGCCTCGGAGCCAGATCGAGCGCATCTGCACGGCCGAGAGCGAAACCCCGGTCACCTCCGGGCTCTTCACGCGATAGAGCCCCATCAAGAGGCCGGACGCATTTCCTCGCGCCACAAGCGTACCGGCCGTGAGCGTCACCCATCCAACCTCGCCGTCAGCCACCACGCCGAGACCGCCCACCGTGATGCCCTTGATCTCGTCGTTGGCCATCACTGCACCTGCCGACGCCGTAATGCCATGGACCCGTGCTGACGACAACACCGCGAGACCGCCGGCGGTGATTCCGCTCACCCCGCCCTCGCCAACAACCGCGAGCCCGCCAACGTGTACGCCACGCGCCCGTCCCGATGCGAACGAGACAAGCCCGCCGACGCTCAGCCCGGTCATGTTGCCGCGCGTTGCCACGCCCAACGCCGATAGCGCCACGCCTATGAGCGGTCCTTCCGTCACGACAGCCAGTCCGCCCACGGCGACACCGGTAGCCTGGCGTTGAACCACCGTCGCGAGTCCACCGATCGCGGCCCCGCGCAGTCCGCCAGACGCGATCACCGACGCGCCAGCCACGCCGACGCCGGTCATAGCGTTTCGCGACATCACCGCCAACGCTCCGGCGGAGATCCCCGCGATGTTGCTGTCGGCGACGACCGCGAGGCCCCCCACGTTCACGCCACCGACGGACCCGTGCGACAGCACCGCGAGCGGGGCGAGCCCGATACCCGTTAGGCGCTGCTCCGCCCGAATCGCGAGCGCGCCAAGCACGATGCCATTCAGGCGCGCGGCCCCGGGCGCGACCACGCCGACCGCCAGGCCGTTCACCGACGCTTTCGGGTTCTGCCCAGGCGCCCAGAGCGTGAAGTTGATCCCGTTGACGTACTCCACGCCCTCGTCGCGCCAGTTGAGCCGGATTCCCGTCAGCCGACGGGAATTGCCGATGCTAATGCCAACGTGGTTGATCGCGATGTCGAGGCTATGGTGCTCGCTCGAAGTCGATACCGGTGGAGCAGGCTGTTGAGCTGACGCGATCCCGGCGACGACAACGCAGAGCAGGGCAACGATGAATCGCGTCAACGTCCTCCTTGACCATGAGATGCCAGGTGCTACTCACGCCTGAGCGCCGTCAGCGGGTCGAGGCGGCTGGCTCGACGCGCAGGAAGATAGCACGCCAGGGCCGCCACTGCGGAGAGCACGATGGGGACAGTCGCGAACGTCACCGGGTCCGACGGCGTCACGCCAAATAACTGGCTTGCCATGAGTCGCATCGCGCCTGCGGCCGACGCCAGCCCGAGCAGCAGCGCGATGATCGTGAGCCGCAGCCCCTGGCCCACGATCAGTCGGAGCACCTCGCCACCGCTCGCACCGAGCGCCATTCGCACCCCTACCTCGTGTGTGCGCTGAGTGACCGCGAACGACATCACGCCGAAGATCCCGACGCCGGCGAGCAGCAGCGCGACGCTGGCGAACACACCGACGAGCGCGAGCAGCACCCGCTTCGACCCGAGCGTATTGGCCACGAGCGAATCCATTGTCCGGATCTTCCAAACCGGCTGGTCGCGATCGACCCGCCAGATCGCCTCTCGCACGAGCGGACCGAGTGCGATCGCGTCGCGATTCGCGCGCACCACCACGCTCGTGAAGATCTGCGGCATCTGCATGTACGGGATGTACGCCTGCGGCGTTGGTTGATCCGCGGGCCCGAAGTGCTTCGCATCGCGCGCGACGCCAACCACGGTGAGCCAGCGATCGCTGTCGACGAACCGGATGCGCTGTCCAATCGCCGATACGCTTGGCCATTCTCGGCGCGCGAACGTCTCGTTCACCACGACGACGGGGGGTGCGTGGGCGTCATCATGGTCGGTGACGTCGCGTCCGGTCACGAGTGCGAGGCCGATCGTTTGGAAGTAGCCAGGGCTGACGGTGTTGAGCTGCAGGACAGGCGCCTGGCCCTTCTCCGGCTCCGGCGCGCCGGCCACGGCGTACGCTCGGGCGTCGGAGTTGCCACTCAGGGGCACGGCCCTAACGAGCGCTGCGTTCCGGACCCCTGGCACGGACCGGATTTCGCCGATGGCCCGCGTGAAGAAGTTGGAAATCTGCTCGGGCTGCGTGTACTTCGTCGCGGGCAGCCTGAACTCCAACGTGAGCAGGTTTGACGTGTCGAACCCCAGGTCGACCTGCTGGAGCTTGACGAGTGTGCGCGTCAACAAACCGGCGCCGACCAGGAGCACTATCGAGAGCGCGAGCTGGGCGACCACGAACACGCCACGCAGCTCGACCCTCCCGACTCGCGCGGCGAGACCGCCAGTGCGCGTCGACAAGGCGTCCTTGAGGTTCGTGCGCGATGCGTGGAGCGCAGGCACGAGGCCGAACACGATCCCGGTCACGATGGATACGAGCGCGGCGAACGCCATCACTCGCCCGTCGACGCGAATCGGACTGAAGAACGTGAGGTCGATCGGAAGGATCTTGATCAACAGCGCGACGCCGCCGTACGCGACGGCCACGCCCAGCAGCCCGCCGAGCGCCGAGAGGATGACGCTCTCGGTAAGCAGCTGACGGGCCAGACGCCATCGCCCGGCGCCTAACGCAGACCGGACCGACATCTCTCGTCGCCGAGCGACGGCGTGCGAGAGCTGCAGGTTGGCGACGTTCGCACAGGCGATGCACAGGAGCAGCGTCACCGCACCCATCACGATGTACAGCGGCGCGCGAACGTCGCCAACCAGGAGCGTGTGCAGACTCTCCACGTGCGCGCCACTCCCGGCGTTCTCGGTCGGGAATTGCTCTGCCAGTCGCGCTCCAATCGTGCGCATCTCCGCGTCCGCGGCTGCCAACGTGACTCCAGGGCGCAGTCGTCCCACCACGAACATGCTGTGGTCTTTTCGCGTGAGCCCCGCATTGTTCGGGTAGTAGGTGATGGGCAGGTAGACCTCGGTGCCACTGAAGAACGCGAACGTCGACGGAACGATCCCGATCACGGTGAAGGGCTGTGCGTTCAGGACAATCGAGCTGCCCACGATCGCCGGATCCGCCCCGAATCGCCGTCGCCACAGGCCTTCACTGATTACCGCGACAGGAGACGCGGTCCCCACCTCGGTTTCGTCATGAGCGAATAGTCGCCCCGCGAGCGGTTCGGCGCCGAGCAGTGTCAGGAGGCTGGCCGAGACGAAGTTGCCGCTGAGCCGCTCGGGCGTTTCGCGGCCGGTGAGGTTCAGGCTTTGCGAGCGAGACACCCCCAGCGATTGAAACGAGCGCGATTGCTCGCGCCAGTCGACGAAATCCGGGTAGGCGGGGGCCTCTCGCAGCGAACCGCCACGCGTCATGCTCACGACCACGATCTGCTCCGGAGCAGGGTAGCGGAGCGGGCGAAACAGCATCGAGTCGATGACGCCGAAGATGGCCGACGTGGCTCCGATGCCTAACGCCAACGTGATGGCCGAGACGATCGTGAACGCCGGACGGCGACGCAGCGTGCGCACAGCGTACCGGGCATCAGAGACGAGTGTGGCCATGAGCTCCTCGGGCGGTTCGTTGTGGGGGATCGGCGCTTCGTGGCTTGGCGCGCCGCTCACACGTGCGGCCGGCGTACGAGCAAACAGGTGCTCGCGAACGGCGCCCCCAACGCCATCCACGAAGACGTGCCAGACGAAGGCGAAAGCACCCCACGGGGTCGCATAACGCGGCTCGCCGAGGCGCGCGTGCACGAATGCGCGCATCTCGTCGCCATAGTGCCGCCGAAACTCTTTCGGGTAGAGCCGCAGGATGATCTCGAAGACGTGTTCGACCGCACGCATCAGGCGGGCTCCGGGCGACGGAGAACGTTTTTCGCTCGGGCGAGCGAGACCACCCTCGCGAGGCGTTCGGTTTCGGACTCGAGCACCCGCCGGCCAAGCGCCGTCATCCGGTAGAATCGGCGTCGTTCGTCATCGCCGCCTCGGCCACGTGACCGAGTGGACTCCTCGATCAGACCGGCGGCGACCATTCGGCCAATGGAACCGTATAACGTCCCTGGCCCCATCCTCACCGTGCCGTCCGTGAGGGCCTCGACTGCCTGCGCGATTGCGTAGCCATGCTGCTCGCCATCGGCGAGCGCGAGCAGGATATGGAGAACGGCGGGGGTCAGCGGCAGAAAGTCGGCTGGGCGGGGTTCTCTGGGGCGCATCGGGGCTCGTGCATAGGTCCGCGAGGGATATATCCGTTACGGACATAGTAGCGCCCCGGTTTCACGCGAGCCAGCCGGCCCGTGCCATCTCAACGGTTCGTCCCGCCCCGACGCGACGTGTCCCCGCGGGACACTGGACGAAGCGACGTCACTCGCGCGGCGTATGCACCGCCAGTACTATAAAAGTACCGCACACGCCTCGTCGCGCTCTGGAGGCCAACGTGTTGTATATGCTTCGCTCTCTTGGCGCTCTGCTCGTCGCTGCCTCGCTGGCGGCGATGCCCAACCGTGCCCGGGCTCAGGATCAACTTCCTCCGGGCACCATCTCTGTCAGCGTCCGCGATTCACTCGGCCGATCGATCTCTGGTGCCGAGCTGACTGTTGACGGCACAGCAGTCCGTGGCGTGACCGATGACCGCGGTGAGATCCGGTTCACCGCCGTGCGTGGCGGTCCTGCGACTGTGTTCATTCGCCGTCTCGGGTTCAAGCCGGCCCGCCTGGATGTCATCGTTGATCAGCGAGTGCCAGCCGCGAGCATCGTGACGCTCTCGCCCATTGCCCAGATCCTCGCGCCGATTGTGGTGAAGGGCGGAACGAACTACACCGGTCGCATGGCCGGATTCTACCAGCGGCGCGACCTGGGCATCGGCCATTTCATTTCACGCGAGAGACTCGAGCGCGACAATCCGGCGCAGCTCACCGATGCGTTACGTCGATTGCCAGGGGTGCAGATCACCTCGACACGCACGATTCGGAACGCTGTTCGGTTCCGCGGCAATGGCGGGGGGTGCTGGCCGCTCGTGTGGCTCGACGGCGCGCCGCTTCC
>DATCGG010000064.1:0-7587 GCA_036509075.1 Gemmatimonadaceae bacterium | reverse complement strand
GGGCTACGTGTACGACGTTGCTGGATGCGCCGCCCGCCACGACTACTCGAAGAGCTGATCTACTCCATCATCGGTGCGTTCTTCGAGGTCTACAACACGCTTGGATACGGTTTCCTCGAGCACCTTTACCTCAAGGCTTTCGAGCGCGAGCTGTTGGCGCGAGGGCATAAGGTGGCTCGCGAGGTTTGGGTCAGCGTGATGTACAAAGGCGTGGAGCTTGGCAAGCAGCGTCTCGACATGGTGGTCGACGATTGCATCGTGATCGAGATCAAGTCCACCCACGATCTGCAAAAGAACTCGACTCGCCAACTCTTCAACTACTTGCGGGCAACCGACCTGACGGCTGGAATGCTCCTCCATTTCGGTCCTGAGCCAAGGTTCTTTAGAGTCGCACCACCTCATTCCCGATCGAAGTCTGGTTCCACATCGGCCGGCAGACATCCAGAACGGAGGGGTCGACCGCATGAGCGGCATGAGCAGCATACTTTGCATCGCCCTCTACCGGGAAGTGTCCGCTCGCCACGAGCCGAATGAAAGAGAGGAACAGCCGCGCGGGACGCTACCGTCCCGAAGAGATGTTCCCCTTTCAATCAGCCGTTGCGCGAGGGGTCATGACCGGTCTGGATGGATGCCCAGTATGCTGCTCATTTCGCTCATGCGGTCGACCCCTCCGTTCTGGATGCGTCTCTATGATCGAGATGCCGGCCTTCCAACGATATTTAGTCGTTAGGCGCCGACGAGCTGCCTGACGGCGCGGTCAGCCTCTCGGATCGAGTTCCGGTGATCCATCGCGCCGGCCAGGTCGGTGTTGGCGAACGCGATGCGACCATGCGGCGCGTCGCGCAGCACATCCCGCGGCGCCGGCTTGCCGCCCACGCCGAAGAAGAAACCAGGCTGCGGGTTCACGTACGCGTGACCCCAGCGATTCAGGATGATCCCCGCGATGTCGCGACGCGGATCGAACCCGCCCGGCGCGAACATGTCGGCCAGCTGCTCGCGGAGCGCGCGCTCGTACTGCGCGAACGACGTCCCCAGGAGCTTCGCCCGGCCCTGCGCACCCTGCTCGCCGATCGGCAACCCGGGCTGCGCGAACAACACCTTGATCGTCAGCACCGTCGGCGAATCCGGACCGATAGTCGGGCTCACGCCGTCCAACGTGGCCATCGGCCGCACCGAGAGGTAGTCACCGAGTCCCCCGAACCAGCGGCATCCCGACATTCCCATCTTGTACAGGAAGCGCCAGTTGCGCACCGCGACGTTCGCCATGAGGCACGGCGATCGATAGAACTGCGCGTAGGCGTCGCGATGGCTCGCGGGGAGGTCGCGCACGATGTGCTTGCTCGTCCAGCTGCCACCCGCCATCACCACCGCGCGCGCCTTCACGCGGAAAAGCTGCTTCCCCTTTGCGTACGTGACCACGACGTGCGGCGCGCTGCCCGGATTTCCCGCATGCTCCACGCGTACGACGGTGGCGTTGAGGCGAATGCGTGTGTGCTGACCCCCCCGGTCGAGCGCGGCGAAGTTCACTCGGCTCTTCCACACGGCTTCCACCGTGTGGGGTCCCGCAAACGCGTCGGGGATGAGCGTTTTCACCATCAGCCGCGCGAACCCGGTGTTCCCGTCGGGGAACATCTGGTCGCCTAACGCCGAGTCGCCGTCGCCCGGAAACTCCGTCTCGATGGCGTAGGCGCAGTACGCCGACAGCGCGTCCGGTCCGAGACCGTAGCCGCCACCTTCCACCGGCGAGAGAAAGTTGCGCACGGTCTCCCGCGTGATCCGGTGCCGAGCCATGAGGTGCTCTTCGAGCGTGATCGTGTCGAGCTGGCGGGAGATGGCGTCGCCTTCGGTCTGTGGTCGTGGCCCGTCGTCGGGGACGGTTCGCCATCGCATCAGGTCGGCCTTTGCTGCGTCGCTCAGCGGTGCACCGCTCAGCTTACGCCCCCACGGATCCACCACCCACACGCCTGGCCGCTTGCCGAACTGCGGCCCGAAGTAGAACCCGTAGTCCTTCGGCTCGGCGTACGGGCTCTGATGCAGCGCCATCTCCGGTGACGGCCCGCGCCACGTCTGATAGTCGAACGTCGATCGGTCCATCCCGATCATCTCGTAGAAACGATCGGTGTAGCCGCCCTTCTTCGGCACGAGGAAGATGGCGGAGCCCTGGTGAGCGATGAGCCGGTGGCCGTCGACGAGAAACTCGTTGCGCTTCGCCTCGCCGCCGAAGATCGGGTGGTTGTCGAGGACGAGACACCGGCCGCCCTTGTTCTTCTGGAAAAACACCGCGGCGGCGAGGCCGCTCAACCCGCCGCCGACCGAGACGAGGTCGTACATCTCGCCGGTATCGGTGGCCGCTGTTTTCTCATACGCGCCATCGCGCATCGCGTGCGCGGCGGTCATGACGTCGTAGGTGTTGCCGTTCGACGCGCGGTAGTCGCCGACGCCCCCGTAGCCATTCCAGGCGTCGGCGGGAGAGGTGCCCATGGCGGACGCACGGCCGCTCAGCAGCATTCCGGCGCCGGCTACCAGCGCGCCGTTGACGAAGTCCCGGCGCGAGATCGGCTCGTTCATGCCGAGTCGGTCATCGTTAGGCGCGGGTCGCGTAGAGTCGTCAGGTGCGTCCATGGGCGCCTCCATCGCTCGTGAGGATCGGTGACGTTTCAGGCAACGGCCGCGTGAGGCCGGAAGACGAGTGGCAAGTGCGGTCGAACGTCGATTGGCGTGGAGGGCTCGCCGAGTAGCGTGAGCTCCGCCACGTACGCCGGCGCGGTGGTGAGACTCACGAGTCCCATCGCTACGAGACCGCGGAGCGACTCGGAAGGCCGATCGCCCTCCGGCAGTTGCAGGCGCACACCGACAATCTCGCGTACATCCGCTGGACGCCCGGCTGCCTCGGCTGGCCGAATTCGGTCCCGCCGCGCGAAGGGGAGATAGATGAGGAGCGGCTCCGTGAGCCTAACGCCGATTGCGATCTCGATCGACAGGTCGGCGGGCAGATAGGCCGGCCGATACGACCACGTGGGGAACGGCGGTTCGTCGCTCTCATCGCCAGGACGAAACGCGAGCCCGAACGGGCAGAGACCCAAGGTGCGACCCTGCCATCGCTCCCAGAGCTGCGTCCGCTCGACGGTCGGGCTGCGCACCTCGTTCTCGTGCTCGACCCACGCCAACTCCAGGAAGGAGTTTGCAAAGGCGAAGCGCCGGTTGGCGGTGCCCTGGCCAGCGTGAGCTTGTCCGGAGCCGTCCAGCAGACCCTGAGCGCGAAGCACAGTTGCTTCCGGAGCCCCACGCGAGCAGAAGACGATGACGTGGTCGAGCTCGATCACGACTCGTTCTACTTCTGCGTCAACGTGATCTTCCGGAACTCGACCTCCGACCCCTCCGATTGCAATGCGATCCGTCCGTGATCCGCGGTGGCATCCGAGCCATCGTTGACCAGGTCGCCATTGACCCAGACCTTGATCGACCTCCCAACCGCCTCGATCACCATCGTGTTCCATTGCCCGACCGGCTTCTCGGAATTGTCGGTCAGGTTCAGGATGCGCCGCGCCTTGTCTTCCGTGGTGCCCCAGTTGGCGCGCGGTCCGCGACGACGCTCCATGTCGGGCACGCGGATGTCCTCGAGGATGCACCAGAAGTCGCCGGCGTTCCCGCTTTCCATCTGCACCTCGATGGACTTGGGAAACATCTTATAGAGCGCCCGCGGCGTGGACGCGTGCACCAGCACGCCGGAATTCCCCGGTTTCCCGGGGAAGCGGTATTCGACCTCGAGTCGATAGTTGCGATAGCTCGAGTCGGTGATGATGTGGCCCTGCGGCTCACCGAGGCTCACGAGCATTCCGTTGCGCACGATGAACGGGTTCCGGGCGCGAGGGTTGCTGTCCAACGCCGGGACGTCGACGTGCCAACCCTTGAGGTCCTTTCCGTTGAAAAGGCTCTTTGGCGCGCGAGCCTGCGTGTCCGCGTTTGCGGAGCGCTCGATTGAAGCAACGCCGACGACCAGCAGCGACCCGGCGATCGCCAATGCGCGGCCGCGGGGAAGGGACCTCACGGCGTGCAGGCCGGCGATCCAGCCCCGTCATTCCTGTTCAGCGCCGCCCGCACGTTGTCGATCTGTTCGCGGGTCGCGCGGATCGTCAGAACACCCGGCCTGGCCTCCGGTGAATACGCCACGGTGTTCGTGGGTAGGCCGAGGTATGGGCGCGCCAGTTCTGCCGCTTTGCTGGATGACAGGCAGCGGAGCTCGATCGATTCCTCGATTATCAGCGTGCTGGCGCTCGTCGGCGTTGGACTGCGCGCGAGTCCGATGGAACCGAGCGCGATCACTCCCACGATCGCCGCCGCGAAGGTTCGCAATCGCCCTCGCCGCTTGTTCTGGGCACGGGCAGCGGACGCGTGCGACTGCTCGGCATCGCGCAGTTCGGCGAGCGCGGCGTCGAACGCAGGGCCCGAGATGCCAGCTTCAATGGCCGCTGCGCGAAGCTCGGCCACGGTTCCGCTGGCTCGGTAGGCCGAATCGAGCTCGGTGGCGCGCTCGAGGAGCCGAGTCCGGACCGGCTCCGACAAAACCTCCGGGTTAGGCTCGAGTGAATGGCGGTCTTTCACGGCATACCTCCGGCGGAGAACGGGGCGGACTGGTCACGCTATGTTGTGCGCCTACGCGGCGCTGGGCAAGAGCCGGTTCTCGCTCACGGCACGGCTCCCTCGCGCCTAACGGGCAGTCCGAGCAGGTAGGTCATGGGAATCGGTCCGCCCCCGGCGTGGCCGGCCGTCCACGCATATCCAGTCGCGCCATCGACGGACTCGGCCAGCTCGCGCAGCTCGTCGGGCGTGTAGGTGCGCAGGCACGATACGACGCCGTCCACGAAGGCGACTGTCGGGATGACGGGAAGCAGGTACGTGAGCAGCAGCCGCGGCCAGCGGAACGGCCGGATGAACGGTGTCACGAGCCACACGACGTGGGGAACGAGTAGCATGATGAACAGGCACAGCGCGTTGCGCGTGGTGGACTCGAATACGGCGATGCCTTCCCCGCGCGCGACGGCGTCGGCGAGCACGCGGCGAGCCACCGGGGGCGGGAAGTGATGGAACGCGGTGAAGATGGTGCGAAAGCCGGTGAGGTCGTCCGGCACGGCGTCAGCGGGGACTGATCGAGGATCTCCGGCCACCGCGCCGGCGGTCTCGCGCGCAAGCTGGTCGAAGGCGGCGACGTTCGGATGCAGGTCCGTCAGGCGCACGCGCACTGGCACCCCGGCGTCCGCGAGCCGCCTAACGAGCCGTCGCCATGGTCCGCCTGCACCGGAGCCAAGGTCCACTACGGAGACCGGTGGCTGGCTCGCCGGACCGTCCGCGGGGACCCGCAGCGCGTCCGCGAGCAGACGAGCCGCCGCGGCGTAGGGCTCGGTGCGATCGGAGATGAACTGAAGGTAGTCCGTGAGCCCGTCGCGTACAGCGGTCGGACACCATGCCTGATCTTCGATCTCGATGAGCTGCCGGCGGCGCACGTCCTGACGCCTCACTCTGCGGGCTCGAACAGACCGGGATGCTGCTGCGGCTGGGATCGCAGGTACTGGTTAGGCACCCGGATGCGCGCGCCAAGGTGGGCCGCGGCGTGCCACGGCCACCGTGGGTTGAAGAGCACTGCACGCGCCAGCGCGATGAGGTCCGCATCACCGGTGCTCACGATCGCTTCGGCCTGCTGGAACTCGGTGATCAGCCCCACGGCCACGACCGCCATGGACGTGGCGTCTTTCACCGCACGCGCGAGAGGCACCTGATAGTTCGGTCCCACTGGGGGCTGCTGCTGCGGCGTAAGCCCTCCGCTCGAGACGTGAATCGTATCGCAGCCACGCTTCTCCAGCGCGCGCGCGAACGCGACGGTCGACTCGATGTCGCAGCCGCCGGCGGCCCAGTCGGTTGCCGACACGCGCACCGACACCGAACGCTCCGCCGGAAACGCTGCCCTCACCGCGTCGAACACCTCCAGCGGGAAGCGCATCCGGTTCTCGAGGCTCCCGCCATACTCGTCGTCGCGACGATTGGACAACGGAGACAGGAACTGATGCAACAGGTAGCCGTGCGCGCCGTGGATCTGCACACCGTCAATGCCGAGTCGTGCGGCGCGTCGCGCGGCGGCCGCGAACGCGTCGCGCACACGCGCCAGTCCTTCGGCGTCCAGCGCCGTAGGCGTGGACCAGCCCTTGTCGTACGGGAGTGCGGATGCCGACACGGCCTGCCAGCCGTTGGGGTGATCGGGCGCGAACTGCTTGCCACCCCTCCACGGCACGTCGCACGACGCTTTGCGACCCGCGTGTGCGAGCTGAATCGCGATCGGCATCCGTGACCAGCGGCGGACGCTCTCGAGCGTTCGACCGATCGCCTCCTCCGTCTCGTCCGACCAGAGCCCGACGTCGGCACTCGAGATGCGCCCCTCTGGCAGCACGGCGGTCGCTTCGATGATCAGGAGCGCCGCACCGGACAGCGCCAGGTTCCCGAGGTGCATGACGTGCCAGTCCGTCATCCGACCATCCTCCGCGGAGTACTGACACATCGGCGCAATGACGATGCGATTCGCGAGCTCGAGGGTGCCGACGGTGAACGGTGTGAACAGGGTGGGGCTAGCCATGCGCCTAACGTGTGATCTGGTTGAGGAGCGCCTCGAACAATTGGCGACGTCACGGACATTGTAACCGCTGCGGAGTCGGCATGCCGGCCACATACATTAGGAGCATCGTGACCGCGTTCAAGCCGGGACTCACCGTGCGGGCAATCCGGCCCGTGATCGCTGGCCTCGAAGCACTGGGCCATTCGGTCGATTCGCTGCTTGCGGAGGCCGGAATGCCCGCGTCGATCCTCGCTGACCTGGACGGGTATCTCCCGGCAGGGTCGAGTCGCAAGCTCTGGGAGCGCGCCGTTGCGATCGCGAACGACGACTGCCTCGGCATCCACGTCGCGATGGCGGCGCCGGTGAACGCGTTCGATGTCCACGCGTATGCCATGCTCTCCAGCCCGACGCTGTCGGGCGCGCTATACCGAGTGTGTCGTTCACGCCCTGGCCGGCGGAGTGTGTCTGTTTGTCGCGCCGTTGCAGTCATTCCGGTGGGTCCGGCGGAGGCCCGGCCTGCGCCGTGCCCTCGGGCGCACGTACGTCGTCGCGGTCTGGCTCGCGAGCGTAACGGCAGTCGTAGACGCCATGTCCTTCAATGTGACGGCGGCGTCGAAAGCGATCTTCGTCCTGACCGCGGTTCTGTGGTTCGCGACGACTACGCTCGGGTTCGTGCGCGCAATGCAGCGCCGGTTCACGGAACGACACGAGTGGATGGTGCGGAGTTACTCGCTCTCGTTGTTCGTCGTGAGCTTCAGCATCCTGGTGCCGGCGCTGGCGGCGACCCCGCTTCCGACGCCCGTGAGCTATCCGCTTGGCCTGGCACTCAGTACGACGCTCAACCTTGCCGCGGCCGAGCTGTGGATTCGCCACCATCGAACCGGCAGGCGCCGGCCGGAAGCGTTAGGCGATCTGTCGACCGGGGCATGGCGAGCGGTCGTTTCACTTCCATTAGGCTCGCGGTAAGGGTGGATGCGTACTTCAGC
>DATCGG010000063.1:0-31635 GCA_036509075.1 Gemmatimonadaceae bacterium | reverse complement strand
CTCATGCGAGCTGTCGAGCGCCTGCTTGATGATGGTTAGGTCGTCGTCCGCGAGCACTGGATGCATCAGCCCCATCCGACGCGCGATCAGACGAAAGATCTCCGTGTTCGGCTTGGCCTCACCGAGTGGCTCGATCGCCGGTTGATTGAGCGTCGCGTACAGATGGCCGTACGAGTAGTGCAGGTCCCAGTGCTCCAGCTGTGTCGTGGCGGGCAGCACGATATCGGCGTAGTCCGCGGTGTCGGTCTGGAAATGCTCGAGGACCACGGTGAAGAGATCCTCGCGCACCAACCCGCGAATGACGGCATTCCTGTCCGGCGCAACCGCCGCCGGGTTGCTGTTGTAGACGACGAGTGCGCGCACCGGCGGTCCACCGACGCCCGCATCGGAATTCCCGAGCGCATCGCCGAGCCGGATCATGTTGATGGTCCGAGCCGGCGGTGAGAGGTCGAGTCGCTGCAGGGCGGCGTTGTTGTACTGAAAGGTGCCGCTCGTCGAGAGCTGGATGCCACCGCCCGCCCTGCGCCAATGTCCGCTGACGGCCGGCAGGCACGCGATTGTCCGAACGGCCATCCCGCCACCGAAGTGGCGCTGCAGGCCATAGTTCACCCTGATGAACGCCGCGCGCGCGCGGCCGAACTCGCGGCCAAGCTCGCGAATGCGTTCGGCCGGCAGGCCCGTGATCGGGGCAACGCGCTCAGGTGGGTACTCGCGGACGCGCTCGCGGAGCTGGTCCGCGCCTAACGTGTAGCGCTCGAGGTAGTCGCGATCCTCGAGTCCCTCGTCGAAGAGGACGTGCATCATCGCGAGCGCGAGCGCCGCGTCGGTGCCGGGCCGGATCGCCAGCCACTCGTCACACTGCTCCATCGTGCGCGTGCGGATCGGGTCGATGCCAATGATCCGCGCACCGTTCTTCCGCGCCTCGAGCACAAACGGCCACAAATGTGGGTTGGCCGTGAGGGTGTTCGTGCCCCAGAGCAGAACGAGGTCGCTGTGTGGCAACCCTTCGCCATCGGCGCCGATGTTCGCGCCGACCGTCATCCGCATTCCGACGGTTCCGGGCATGGAACAGATGGTCCGATCGAGCTTCGACGCGCCGAGCAGATGAAAAAACCGCCGGTCCATCGACGCGCCCTGGACGAGGCCCATCGTTCCCGCGTACGAATAGGGCAGGATCGCCTGCGGACCATCCGACGAACCCGCGATCTTACGCAATCGCTCAGCGATCTCGTCGATCGCCTCGTCCCAGGAGACCCTAACGAACGATCCGGTCCCCTTTCTGCCCACGCGGCGAAGCGGGTGGAGCAGCCGATCCCGGTGGTACGTGCGCTCCAGGTACCGGTTGACCTTCGCACAGAGAAACCCGTTGGTGAACGGATGGTCCGGGTCGCCCGCGATCCGCGTCGCGCGTCCGCGTTCGACGGTGACGAGCGTCGAACACGCGTCCGGGCAATCGTGCGGGCAGGCACCACGCACGACGCGGGTATCGCTCTCAGCGAGTGTCACAGCGCTCACGGCCGGGACGTTCGGGGGAACAAGCGGGCGATCGACGTCGATCGAAAAGGTACCGCGCTGGCAGGCAGAGAGCCACGGCGGGCGGAGCCACTCCTAATACCTTCGACGTTATGGACTTACATCTGGAGCATCGAGGGTGCGCCGGCGAACCATGCGCGCGCCTTTGCGCGAGCGAAAGTCGCGCCGGTTCGTCACCAGCGGGACGAACCTTGCATCGCGGCGGAGCGTCGGAGGAAAGACATTGCTGTCCTTGCACTTGGAGAACATTCCCGGTCTTGACACTAGCGATCGAAACCGTAGATTCCGCCCCCGATCCTGGTACCGCGTGCGCGGACCATGGCAAACTTGATCATCCCCCATCAAGGAGAATGTAGATGAAGCGCCTGGCCCTTGTCGCCGCCGTGCTGGCACTCGCCGCATGCAAGACGAAGGAAGAGACTCCGGCGACTGATACCGCTGCTGCCCCGGCTATGGCTCCTGCGCCGGCCATGGATTCGGCGAAGAAGGACACTGCCATGAAGATGGACAGTGCGATGAAGATGGACACGGCGAAGAAGGACACGACCGCCAAGAAGCCGTAACTCCTGCCGCTGTCAGAATGCACGAAGGGCGCGACCTGGCGGTCGCGCCCTTTTCACATCATCGCGGCTCGGCCGCTGTCATGACGCGTCCACGGGGAAGGGAAGCTCGAGCACGACTGCGGAGGACTCGCCGCCCTCCCACCGCGCACGCACCACGGTGCCCGGCGTGATCTCGCGGCGCACCATGGCGATCGCCACGCCGCCAAGGCGAGGGGATACCGCGGTGCTTCGCACATCGCCAACTGGTTTGTCGCCGTCGGCGAAGAGCTGAGCGTTGCGCGGAAGGGGCTCGACTCCCGGATAGGTCAGGCCGCGCAGATGGCGGTTCACGTGCCCGCGAAAATGAACGCGGGCGACCGTCTCCTGGCCCGTGTAGCACCCCTTCGTGTAGGAGATGGCGTGCATTGCATCGAGGTTCGCTTCCTGCGGGATCGTCGTCTCGTCGATGTCGATTCCCCACTCCGGACGCCCGGCTTCGATCCGCGCGATCTCCCACGTGTCGAGTCCCGCCGGGACAGCACCAAGCTCCAGCGCACGCCGCCACAGTTGAGGGCGAGACTCGGCGGGCACGATCACCTCGTAGCCTTCGATGCCGATATCCGGTACGCGCGCCACGACGACTCTATTGCCGTCCACGGTGCCGGCGACGTGCGAGTATGGCGCGAGCGTGGCGAGCGCTTCCGCGCTCACGCCCACCATAGCACCGACGATGCCGCGCGCTCGGACTCCGAAGACGCCGAGGTCCGCCAGCGTTTCGCTGTGATCCGCATAACGAGTGGCTCGTGGATTCACGTACTTGCGAACCATCGCCACCCAACCGGCCGCCGCACGCACCGGGACGTCAATGAGGAGATCGGACTCGCGAGCGAATACGCGCACGTCCGCGATGATCTTCCCGCGTGGGGTGAGCGCTGCGGCGTAGAGACCAGACCCTGCGGTCAGCGCGCCGATGTCGTTCGTGACGAGGCCAGTCAACGTTTCTACACGAGGGTCGCCCTCGAAGGTCATGCGTGTTCGATGCGTTCGATCGACCAGCATGGCGCTGCGATGCAGTGCTGCGTACTCGGTCTCGATGCTGGTGTAGCGCAGCGCAACCGAACGGCCCGCGATGTCGGCTACCTCTGCGGCTTCCGAGATTGCCAGGGATGACGTCATCGCTCGGCCCCGTGCTCACCGCGCGTCAACGCGTCGATCGTGGCCGCGCGCTGCCCGATCAGCGATGTCATGAGCGCATCTGCATTCACGGCGACATGAACCGGCAGCGCACCGACCACTGCGCAGCGCAGGCCAGCAGCCTTCGCCGAGCGAATTCCGGCGGCGCCGTCTTCGAGCGCGACGACGTGCTTGGTATTCACGCTGCGTCGCCGCGCCAGGCGGTCCACCGCGGCGACGTACGGTGCCGGCGACGGCTTCGGTTGGAAGGCGTCGTCGCCGGCGATGATGAACTCGAACGCGTGCTCGAGCTGCGCGAGCGCGAGCGTCGCGTCAATCTCTGCCCGTAAGGCTCGCGACACGATGCCGAGTCGCGTCTGCCCTTGCAGTGAGGCGATCAGCTCCGCCGCGCCGTCGACGAGCGATAACCCTGTACCGACCAGCTCACCGAATCGGCGCTCCGTACGCGTGGCCACGAGCTCGACCAACGTCTCGTCCCCCACAAAACCCCGGAGCGCCAGAGCCGCTCGAACGGATGCGCGGACGGGCATCCCCGCACAATGCTCGATGTATTCCGACTCGCTCAGCGCTACGCCGTCTTCCCGAAGGGTCTCGAGCAACGTCCTGCGTCGCGTGGCGCTCGTGTCAGCAATGACACCTTCGAATTCGAAGAGTACGGCGTCGATCATGGGGGAAGTATACAGCCATCAGCTATCTGCCATCAGCCATCAGGCACCAGCTGTGACGGCGGAGTCCACGGCGTGGACGGTCGGTATGTCCGACGGCTGGCGGCTGAGGGCCGCGTATGATGCGTCAAGCAAATCGATTGGATGAATCACCCGGGCGCGGGCGTGCGCACGTCGAAGCCCCGCACCGATCTGCATGAGGCAGCCAGGATTCCCGGTGGCCACCCAGTCCGCTCCCGTCGACGCGATGTGCCGGAGCTTCGGGGCAAGGACCGCGTTCGAGGTTGCGGGCTCGAGCAGGTTGTAGATGCCGGCGGCGCCGCAGCATTGCTCGGCGTCCGTCAGCGGAATGAGCGTCAGGTCAGGTATCGCGCGGAGAACAGCGAGCGGAGGCCCGGCGATGCGTTGCGCATGGAGCAGATGACACGGCGCGTCGTACGTCACGCGCGTTGGAAGAGACCCGCCCGGACGCGGACCCGCGGCAGCGAGTAGCTCGCTCACGTCGCGAACACGCGCGGACACCTTCTCCGCACGCTCCGCCCACTCGGGATCGTTGGCCAGTAGGTGACGGTACTCCTTCATCATCGCCCCGCACCCCGCCGCGTTCACCCCGATGAAATCGGCGCCGGAGCGTTCGAAGGCCTCGATGTTCGTCCTGGCGAGGGAACGCGCGGTCTCGAGGTCGCCGGCGTGCGCGTGCAATGCGCCGCAGCACACCTGGCCCGGGGCGCCACGGATCCGGTAATCATTCGCGCGAAGCGTGCGACGCGTTGCGCGGTTCGTGCGCGAGAACAATCCCTCCATCACGCATCCAAGTAGCAGTGCCACGGCGCCGCGCGAGCCCGGCATGCCGAAGTCGTAATCATGCTCGCGAAGTGCGTTGCGGGTCGATGCGAGCATCGCTGAAGCGAAGCCCAGTCGCCCACCAGCGCGTGCGAACAGCGACGGCAAACCAACCGCGCGCACGATGCGAGACCCGAACAGCATCACGCGAAGCGCCGCCAATTTCGCGAAGATCCCGAGAACGACGCGACCGAGCAGCGGAGTCGGGCGGGCTGCTCGCAGCGTCGCCCGAGTGGCCTCGAGCAGCTCCCCGTAGGGGACGCCCGACGGACACGCGGTTTCGCATGCGCGGCAGCCGAGGCATCGGTCGATGTGGGTTTGGACGCTGGCGTCGTCGAGGGGCAGCTCTCCTTCGACCACCGCTCGCATCAGAACGATGCGACCGCGTGGACTGTCGTTCTCATCCTCGAGATTCACATACGTCGGACACGCCTGCAGACAGAATCCGCAGTGCACGCACGTTTCGATTCCCGGAATGGCCGCCGCCAACGGCGTGTCGGGAATGGCGCACGGGAGCGACCTTCGCCCGGGCAGCGTGGTCGACGTCACGCGTGGGCCTCGCCAAGGATCCCGGGGTTGAGCAGGTGATGGGGATCGAAGGCTGCACGCACGCCAGTGGAGAGGCGATCCGTCGCGCGACTCGGCGCCAGAACCGGCCAGAGCGGAGCGGGGAGTCGCTCGAAGATGCGGGTATCACGAGTGGCGCCGCGAAGCAGCTCGAGAACCCCGTCGGGCAGCGCGCCGTCGTTATGCGCCAAGACCACGCGCGCGGACGAGCGAAGGACACTCGCGTGCGCATAACCGTCGCCGGCCGTGGCCAGTCGATCCGCCGCGAGCCAGACCTCGTGGAATCTCGCGACCGTGCTCGAGAAGCGGACGACAGTCGCCTCGGCCGGTTCCGCGGTTCGTATGGCGGTCCACACGCCGTCGGGTACCTCCAGCACATCGCCGAGCCCGCCCAGTGCTGCCCGCTGCGCGGTCACGGCGTCGGTGTTCCCGGCGAGCCGGGCGACCACGACGGCCTGTTGGCCGAGCCCCAGTCGTGCTGCCAGTCTCCCGCTCACCATCTCGAGCCCGAGCGGCGATATCGGAGCGGAGCGGAGCCGTGTCACGAACTCGGCGAGCGGCGCCGATGCGTTAGGCACCGGGAGTGCCAGGGTTGCTTCCTGCTCCGGCAGGCCGCGCAGTCGGACCGAGACTTCCGTCAGGATGCCGAGTGTGCCCCAGGCGCCCACCATGAGGCGGGTGAGGTCGAACCCGGCGACGTTCTTCACCACGCGGCCGCCCCCGCGCACCAGCTTGCCCGAGCCGGCGACGACCTCAATGCCGATGACGGTGTCGCGTGGTGTGCCCAGGGCGCCGCTCATCGGGCCGGCGGTCGCCGTGGCGGCCGTCGCGCCTAACGACCCCGCGTCGCCGCCCCAGGGCTCGAGCGCGAGCCACTGTCCGTGATCGGCGGTTGCTCGCGCGATCTCGGCGAGCGTCGTTCCGGCGCGCGCGGTGAGCGTGAGATCACCGGGCGTGTAGTCGACGATGCCGGAGAGTCCATCCAGCGACACCTGCCGGACCGCCTCGACCGGCCGTCCTGCGTTCAGCCACGTGCCGCGGCCAACGATGCGCACCGGCGTCTTGTGGGCGATCGCCTCGCCGACGATGTCGCGCACGTCAGCGGTGCTGGTGGGGCTACTCGCCGGTGGCGACGACGTGGCGCCCGGCGGCACGGTCATGCGCTCCACGCCGCTCGCGGTGCGCCGTGCCACTCACGGCAACTGTGCACGGGCACGACCTTGCCCGGGTTCGCCCGGCGCGCCGGATCGAATACCTCTCGCAGGCGGCACATCGCGGCGAGCGAATCCTCGGAGAAAATGAGGCTCATGTAATCGAGCTTGTCCAATCCGATGCCGTGCTCGCCGGTGATCGTTCCGCCGGCCGCGACACAGGCCGCCATGATTTCTCGCATCGCGGCGTGCACCCGGGCCTGCTCGTCAGGGTCGTTGGCGTCGTATCCGATGTTGGGGTGGAGGTTGCCGTCGCCGGCGTGGAATACGTTGCAGACGGTGATGCGCTGACGTTCAGCGATCTCGCGAATGGCGGCCAGTATGTCGGGCAATCGCGTTCGCGGAATGACCGCATCCTGGACGACGAGATGCGATGACACGCGACCCATCGCGCCGAATGCCTTCTTTCGCCCCTGCCAGAGGCGCGCGCGCTCCGCATCGTCGCGCGCGACGCGAACGGTCCGCGCGCCGGCTGCCGAGCACATGGCTTCGACGCGTGCGACGTCGGCCTCGAGGCCGGCCTCGAGCCCATCGACCTCGATGAGAAGAATGGCCTCGGCGTCGACGGGATAGCCGGCGGCGTAGATCGAAGCTTCGACGGCCCGGATCGTGGCCGCGTCCATCATCTCGAGTGCCGCCGGGAGGATTCCCGACGCGATGATCTCGGACGTCGCGCGCGCGGCGGCGTCGACCGACGTGAAGTCCGCGAGCAGCGTCCGAATCGCCTGTGGGTTCGGCGAGAGCTTTACCGTGACATCGAGCGCGATCCCGAAGCAGCCCTCCGAGCCGATGAACGCGCCTAACAAGTCGTACCCTTCCACCTCGCCCTCGGCGTTGCCGAGACGAACGATCTCCCCGTCCGGCAGGATGGCCGTGATCGCGCGGACGTGATTCAGCGTGACGCCGTACTTGAGACAGTGCGGCCCGCCGGCATTCTCGGCGACGTTTCCGCCGATGGTGCATGCCGCCTGGCTCGATGGGTCGGGGGCGTAGTGCAGCCCGTACGGCGTCGCGGCGCGCGTGAGCGCCACGTTGACGACGCCCGGCTCCACCACCGCGAGCCGCTCGACAGGGTCGATCGAGAGGATTCGCGTCAGGCGGTTGAGTCCCACCAGGACGACGTCGTCGGCCAACGCCCCGCCGGACAGTCCGGTGCCGGCGCCCCGCGGCACGAACGGAACGCGCTGATCGGCGAGCAGCCTAACGACAGCCACCAGCTCGTCGCGCGTGCGCGGAAACACCGCGAGGCGCGGCTGCTTGGAGTAGCCGGGCAAGCCGTCGCTGCGGTACACGACGAGCTCCCCCGCGCGCCGCAGTACGCCGCGCGGGCCGACGATTTCGGTGAGCCGATCCGCGAGATCCGCCGCGTGCGTCACGAGGAGAGATAGGGTCCGTGACCGTTACTCTTCGCCCGGCCGTGCACGCGGGCGCGTGCCTCGAGCGAGTCGACAGCACCACCGAGCACGCGCTCGAGCGTCGTGAGGCGTTCCGATGCGAGTCGGGACACCAGCAGCTCCTGTCGGTGTGGCGCATCGATATCGATGAGCGCGGCGATACCGAACGACAACGTGTCGGCGTCGTCAGGCAGGGACGGCAACGGGTCGTGATCGTCCGCGAGCGTGCGGGCTGCGCGACCGACGCGCGCGAACAGCGCTCGCACGCGCGTCGCTATCGGTCCGATCTCGGATTCATCTTCGGGCAGGTCTTCGTATTCGGCGACCTCGCCCACATGGTAGGGCGCCGGGCTGGCCACGAAGCGCTGGAGCGAGAATCGGCGCACGCCGTGCACGACGATGTTCGATCTGCCGTCAGGCAGCGTGTGGGCGTCGTCGACCTCGGCGACGCAGCCGACTCGACCAGGCTCCAGATCGGTATCGCCCATGCCCTCGGGCCGAAAGACGATACCAAAGCGCGAATCCCCATTCATGCAATCCGTCAGCATCTGCCGATAGCGCGGCTCGAAGATGTGCAGCGGTAACGGCGCGCCGGGGAACAGAACCAGCGGGAGCGGGAAGAGCGGGAGCAGGTAGACGGGCACCCGGGAAAGGTACAGCACCGCAGCCTGCCGGGGACCACCGTGCGCGGGGCCACACGCCCTACTCGTCTCGCGCATCGCCCGTCGCGACGACCAGCCGAAGCGCATCGCGTTCGACGCGGTAGCTGAGCGGCGAGCTCATCTCGACGATCTCGCCGTCCACCGCGACGCGGCCGCGTTTTCGACGAAACTCGATTCGACATGCGTCGACCACGAAGGTGTCGGCGAGCCTGTCACGCTTGATCGCCTCGTTCCCGCGGAACGCCGCCACCAGACCGACGGCGACGAGTCGCGCCCACGTTCCTCCGCGCACCACGATTACGTGCAAGCCACGACGGCCGTTCTCCGCGAGACCTCCGACGGATGGAAGCTGCAGCTCCCGCTCACCCACGCCCACGAACACGAGCGCACTCCGATATCGGCGCGGCTGACCGTCGAGCTCCAACTCCACGGTGAACGCGCGGACCCTCCCAAGCAGTCGCAGTGCCGCGATCACAGTCGCGAGCGCATAGCCGAAGCGGCGTTCGAGTCGCTCGCGGGTTCGCACGAACACAACGTAAGCCCCGACCGAGCTCGTATTCAGAAAGACGCGTCCGTTCACGGTCGCGACGTCGGTCATCGTCGTGCTGCCGGTCGCCGACAATTCGGCGGCCTTCACGGGATCCGTCGGGATGCCGTGATCTTTCGCGAAGTGATTGAGCGTTCCGCCGGGCACGACGGCGAGCGCGGTTTCCTTTCCGACCAGCGCGGCGGCAGCCTTGGCGATGGTCCCGTCACCACCAGCGACGACGACTCGCTCGGCGCCGTCGCGCACAGCCCGTTCGATCTGGCGATCGAGCTGTCCTGGCTCGCACGGCGCGACGTCGAACCCGCCAAACTCTTCGAGGGCCGCGCGTGCGGCCTCGCCGGATCCCGACGCGAGATTGACGAAGGCTCGAATCTGGTGATTGGGCATGGAAGCCCCGCAGGGCGAAAAGCGGACCAGACCGTGAAAGTCGGTTGCCGCCGCTCCCGCCTAACGTCCCAGAATGCGGTCGACCGTGGCGCGCAGCTTCGAAAACTCGAACGGCTTTTCGATGACCTCGCACGACGTGTCGCGGGCGAAGTCGGCGGCCTCCTCGGACACTAGATCGCCCGTGGAGAACACGAGCCGACTCAACACCTCGGGGTACTCCTTCTCGATCCGATCGTGCAACTCGATCCCGGAGAGCCCGGGCATGCGCAGATCGGACACGACCAGCGAGTACGGTGGAATCACGCGCTGCGAGCGATCCTCAATGATCATCTCGAGGGCACGGTCGCCGTCGCCGGCCTCCTCGACTTCCCAGCCGAGGCGGGTGAAAAAGCGCCGGAGTGCGAACCGGATCGTCGACTCGTCGTCGACGACGAGGACACGCGGCGGCGTCGCCGGAGGGACGTCGCCAGTGGGCCGGGGGTCGGGAGTGGCGTCCATCGAACGTGGACGACCGTGTGTCGCGGACGAAACATCTGCCGCTGGAATTGACCGGACAAAAAACCGTGACGTCCGGATGCAAAAAGGGCTCGGCAGTTGGCGCCGAGCCCTCGTCACGTCTGGTGGATCAGCTTACGCCGCAGTCCAGAACCCGGCGAGCGCCGCACCGTCAGGCGATTCACGCAGCTTCTCGAACGCGCGCTCGCGAATCTGCCGAATGCGCTCGCGCGTGACACCCATGAGCGCTCCGATCTTCTCGAGTGTCATGGCTTCCGAACCTTCCTCGAGGCCGTAGTAGAGATAGAGAATCTTTCGCTCTCTGGGCGTGAGGTACTGACGGAAGACGCGATCGATGAACTCGCGCATCAGCTTGAAGTCGGTGACTTCCTCGATCTCGGTGCCGTCGACGCCCGCGAAGCGTTCGCCGAGCGTGCAGGCTTCGCGATCGGAGCGATCGATTGGTGCGTCGAGCGAGACTTCGGTGGCGGACATCTGCTTCGCCGCACGCACTGATTCTGGAGTCTCTTCGAGAAGGCGCCCGATCTCGCTATCGGTTGGATCCCGTTTGAGGACCTGAGACAAAACCGTCTCGGCACGAGCGAGACGGATGAGTTGCGAATTCTGATTGAGAGGGATCCGAACCGAACGGGTCTGCTCGGCGAGTGCCTTGAGCACCGCTTGTCGAACCCACCAGACCGCGTACGAGATGAACTTGACGCCCTGGTCGGGATCGAACTTTCGGACGGCCTTGAGCAGGCCTTCGTTGCCAATGGCTACGAGCTCGCTCAGGTCCAGGCCGTGGCCCTGGTACTTCTTCACGTAGGAGATGACGAACCGAAGGTTCGCTGTCACCAGCCGCTCGGCGGCTTTTTCGTCGCCCTTCTGCGCTCGTCGCGCTAACCGTCGCTCTTCTTCGGGATCGGTTATTAAGGGGAGCTTTTGTATGTCCTGTAAGTACTGATCGAAAGCGGTGGAGGGAGAGGAACGGAAGAACCCTTTAGACCTGCTCTCGGTCACTTGCTGCATACACGCCCCTTACCATGCGAAGGTGATGCGAGCGCGGGGGGAGATTGCTCGCGGGCTTGGTCAGCAGAGAGGCGGCACTATAGCACGGGGGAGTTATCAAGGTCAACAGCTTTTTTAACGGTGACGTAATGTTGATTGGGTGGAGTGTGGGATGTTGTTGACGAGAAACAATTTGTGATGTATCGGGCCGAAAGCGCGAAAATCGGAGAGACAGTTCGCCTCTCCGATTTCTGAGAACTTTCACAGCAAAATTGGTCATACCGCTGGCGGATCACGCCGCTTCGTCCGCGAAGTCGCCATGAGGATTCCGATTCCGAGCAGGACAACTACGCCAACGAGAATCCAGACCGGGGGCACATTCAGCAAGTACGCGGCAATGCCGAGCCCGATGATCAGAATGATGAATCCAACGAGATAAGTGCCAAAGGACGACATTGCTGTCTCCGGTAGGGTCTGATCGTATGCATGGGCAAAGGGCGTACCCTGCATCGGGAATCGGGAATCGGGAATCGAGGGAACCGGGAACGGCGAATCGGGAAGCGAGGCTCCATGCGGAGTCACTGTTCCCGGTTCCCAGTTCCCAGTTCCCATTCTCCCGATGATGGCATCAACACACAGTACGAAGAATCTCGAGGGCGATGGAGTCCTCGACGGCAATGCCCCATCCGGACGATTCGCCGGCCATCTCGCCTACGCGCTTCGGCAGGGAATACTCGAGCACGCCACGTCGCTGCTTCTTGTCCGACCGCATCAGCGAGAGCACTCGATCTGGCGCCAAGTCCCCCGGCGCGCGAGACGGCAACCCCACACGGGTGACGGCGCCTTCGATCGCCGCCGCGGTGCCGACGGTTGCGATCCCAAGTTTTTCCGCCAGCCGTCCTTCGGCCACCATCCCGATCGCGATCGCTTCGCCGTGCAGCAGCGAGTAGCCGCTCGCGGCTTCCACACCGTGCCCGATCGTGTGGCCGAAGTTCAGCACCTTGCGCAGACCAAACTCGCGCTCGTCCGCCGCGACGACGTTCGCCTTGATTCGCACGCTGCGCTCGATCATGGCCTCGAGTGCGTCTCGTGAGGCATTCGTAGAAAGCAGCGCCGGCGCAATCGCGTCGACTTCATCGATCACGGCGCCGTCGGCAATGACGCCGTGTTTGATCACCTCGGCGAGACCCGAACGAAGCTCGCGTGGCGGAAGCGACGCGAGCGTCGCGGGATCGATGATGACGGCAACCGGTGGGTGGAACGCCCCGACCGTGTTTTTCCCCGCAGGCGTGTCGACGGCCGTCTTCCCCCCGACCGACGCATCGACCATCGCGAGCAGCGTCGTCGGGATCTGCACGACGGGGATGCCGCGCATGTAGGTCGCGGCCACGAAGCCAGCGAGATCGCCGACGACGCCGCCGCCCAGCGCGATGATCGCGGTATCGCGTCCACACCCCTGGGCGAGCAGAGCGTCGGTGATCGCGGACCAACGCTCGCGTGTCTTGTGTTCTTCGCCCGGGGGAATGACAACCGAGTGCACGCGATCTCGCGTGATGCCACGGCTCGATCCCGCAACCAGTGACTCGCAGACGTGATCGAGGTAGTGCCGAGCAACGTTGTCGTCGGTGATGATGGCGTACCGATGCGACGGCGCGCGCTGCTCGACGAGCTGCGCGACCTCTGCGAGGCCGCCCGACGCAACGACGATCGGGTAGCCGAGCGTGTCGATGGTCGGCACGGGGCTTACCAGGTGACTTCGCCGGCGCCTGCGCGGCGATTGGCCACGCGAGCCAGCACGAACAGCAGGTCCGAGAGACGATTCAGGTAGATCACGACGAGCTGCGGAATGTCGGTGTCCCGTCGCAGATGGACGACACGTCGCTCTGCCCTGCGACAGACGGTGCGCGCGACGTGCAGCGCCGCCGCTTTCGGTGTGCCTCCCGGGATGATGAACGCCTTGAGCGGCTCGAGCTCGTGCTCCCCATCGTCGATGGCGCGCTCGAGCTGCGCGATGCGGTCATCGTCCACGCGAGCCTTGGCGAGCTGCTCGTGCATCTTCGCGGGATTGGGCGTTGCGAGCAGAGCGCCAATCGCGAACAGATCGCGCTGGATCGGAACGAGCACTTCGTCGATGCGGGGCATCATCTCGACCGACCGTGCCATCCCGAGCACGGCGTTGAGCTCATCGATGTCGCCGTAGGCCTCGACGCGCGGATGATCCTTGCCGACGCGGCCGCCGCCGAAGAGTCCCGTGTCTCCGGCGTCGCCGGTCTTCGTGTAGATCTTGGTGGTCATGCGAATAAGCTAGCTTTATTCTTCGACCGCATGACAACGCACGAGCCCACCGACATCACGATCATTGGCGGCGGACCCACGGGTCTGTTCGCGCAGTTCTACGCGGGGATGCGCAAGGTGACATCGCGCATCGTGGATGCATTGCCGGAGCTTGGCGGACAACTGACGGCGCTCTATCCGGAGAAGTGGATCTTCGACGTCGCCGGGTTTTCGAAGATTCTCGCAAAGGATCTCGTGAAGCAGCTCGCCTCGCAATCGACTCAGTTCGGCGCGAAGTCGCACCTCGGTGAGCGCGTCGTGGGCCTGACGCAGGAGAACGGCCATTTCGTCTTGTCCACCGAGCGGCAGCGTTTCCCGTCGCGTGCGGTGGTGATCGCGGGCGGCATCGGTGCCTTCTCTCCGCGCCGGCTGCCGCAGGCGTGCGCGACCCCGTGGTATGGGCGCGGCGTGCACGAGATCGTGACGGATCCCGAGGAATTCCGCGGGCGACGCATCGTGATCATCGGTGGTGGCGACTCGGCCTTCGACTGGGCCCACCAGCTGCTCGACCGCGCCGCGTCCGTGACGCTCGTGCACCGGAGCGATCGCTTCCGCGCGCACGCCGCGACGGTGAGCGAGGTGCAGGCGGCGGCCGCAGCCGGGCGCGCACAGCTCCTGACCTTCCATGAGCTGGCCGACATCACGGGGACGGATGACCGGCTGACCGGCGTCGTGCTCAAGGACATCAAGGCGAAGACAACGCGTTCCGTCGACGCCGATGCGATTCTGCCGATGCTGGGATTCGTGAGCGATCTCGGGGCGATCTCCGAGTGGGGGCTCTCGATCGTGAACGATGAGATCACCGTGACGAGCACCATGGAGACGGGACGAGCGGGGATCTACGCGGCGGGCGATATCACGACGTATCCGGGGAAGCTGAAGCTGATCGCGACCGGATTTGGCGAGGCGGCGATCGCGGTGAATCAGGCGGTGCACTGGATCTACCCGGACAAGAAGGTGAACCCGGGGCACAGCTCGAACATGGAGATTTTCGGGCAGAAGGACGACTAGAGCCCTCGCATGGTTCTCGCATGACGAGGTCCTCCACGCCCGCGACTCGACGGGCAGAGCCGTAACGGGGGAAGGAGGTCACGACATGGCACTCGTCAGGCGTATTTGCACGCTCGCCGTCACCGGTACGCTGCTGTTAGGTTCGGCGTGCTCTCACGACAACGATGCGCCGACCGCGCCTACGACCGCCACGGTCTCGGGCACGTACAAGGCGACACGATTCGTGGTGACGAGCCCGTTAGGCAGCGAGGACGTGCTGCAGGAAGGCGGAGCAGTGACGGCGACGTTCGTAGCGGATGGGACGCTCACCGGTCACGTGACCGTGCCGAGCCAGTCGGTCGACGAGGATTTCTCGGGCCGGTGGAAGCTCCAGAATGGTCAGGTCGAGATCGAAGATGTGCCGAGCGACACGTTCGTCGAAAACATCTCGTTCAAGCCGGTAGGCAAGACGCTCGTCGGCGACGAGACGTTCAGTGGCGTGCGGGTGGAGCTGACGTTGACGAAGCAGTAGCAACCGCGTCAGGATCGCGATCCCTCGCCTGACGGCTCGGGATGACTAACCGTCCCGCTCCACGCTCTTCGCGTCCGAATACCCCTCGGGGTAGCGCTTCCGCAGTTTCGCGATGTTCGCCGCCGCGACCTGCTCGAGTGGCACACCGAGCGCGCCGGCCGCGGTCGTTAGGCACCAGAGCGCGTCCCCCAGCTCGATCGTCACGCGCGCGACGTCGATCGAGTGACCCATGAACAGGTGCTTGCGGACGAGCCCCAGCACTTCGCCGGCTTCTTCCGCGAGACCGGCCGCGGCGTCCAGCAAGCGCTGATCGCGCGTCAGCGCCAGGTTCAGCGTGCGTGTGGCGAGCTGCTCGTACTCCTCCATCGTCATCGGGAGCGCCGATCCCGCCATCGGGTCAACGTCACTCATAGGATACCCGGGGATCCGCCTTCGCGTACGCGAGGTCCGTGAGGAGATTGACGGCGACGAATACCACGCTCAGAAACAACACGGAGCCCTGGATCGCGGGAAGATCGCGACGCGAGATGGCGTTCACGACATACCGCCCCAGGCCAGGCCAGCTGAAGATCGTTTCCGTGAGTATACTCCCGGTCAGGTAATACCCGAAGTCGAGCCCGAGCACCGTGATCACCGGGATCAGCGCGTTGCGCAGCGCGTGCCTGACGACGACTGTCCGCTCGACGAGGCCCTTGGCCCTCGCGGTGCGAACGAAGTCGCTGCCGAGCACCTCGAGCATCGAGGAGCGCGTGACGCGCGCGAGAAAGGCGATTGATCTCGAGCCCAGCGCGAGCGCCGGCAGGACGAGGTATTGCGCGCGACCATATCCTGACGGCGGGAGCCATCGCAGCGTGACCGCGAACAGGAGGATGAGCAGCAGACCGACCCAGTAGACCGGAAACGAGATCCCGAGGTAGGCGGCGCCTAACGTGATACGGTCGAGCAGTCCGCCGGGCCAGCGCGCCGTAACGACGCCGATCGAGATGCCAACGAGTGCCGCGAGGACCATGGCGGTTGCCGCGAGGAGCAGCGTTTTCGGAAACCGCTCGGCCACGTCCTGGAGAATCGGGCGTCCCGTGATGTACGAGGTGCCGAGGTCTCCGCTGAGCACGCCGCCCGCGTAGTGCGCGAACTGCACGGGCATCGGATCGTCGAGTCGAAGCTCGCGGCGCAGTCGCGCGATCGTTTCGGCGTCGGCGCGTTCACCGACCATCTCCTGCACCGGATCGCCCGGCGCCACGTACAGGAGAAGGAAGACCACCACGAGCACACCCGCCAGCGTCGGGATGGCCAGCAGAACTCGGCGGAGGAGGAAACTAGGCAAGACGGGCGACTACGGACGCTGCTCGGGTCCGGCGATCTTCACGTCCGTCCAGCGCTGGCCATTGAAGATCGTTGGGACTTTGAAGTTGCGGATCCAGGGCTGCACGGCGTAGAGATCGTTGTAGAAGAAGAGCGGCACCATCGCGGCGTCCGCGTAGGCGAGGGAGTCAGCGGAGCGATAGAGGGCAGCACGCTTCGCATCATCCTGTTCGCGCCGAGCTGCCAGGACGAGCTTGTCGAACGCCGGATTGGCGTAGAACGAGACGTTGCCGCCCGGGCCTTTGCTGCCCGAGTACAGCAGCGGGAAGAGGAAGCTGTCGGCGTCGGGATAGTCTGCGTACCACGTCTTGAGCGTCATGTCGGTCTCGCCTTTGCGGGCTGCCTCACGCGCGGACGACGCGTCGCGCTGCACGAGCTTCGTACGGATGCCTGCCGCGTTCAGGTATCCCTGAACTGCCTGCGAGAGCCTGGCGATCGTCGCGTCCTGGGAGTGCCAGAGTTCGACGTCGATGCCGTTCGGGTGGCCGGCCGCGGCGAGCAGCTCCTTTGCCTTGGCGACGTTGTATGCATAACGAGTCCGCGACGTGTCTGCGCCATCGAGGATGGGGGACACGACGCCGGGAGTGGGATAGCCGCGTCCGCTCATCAGCTGCTTGAGGATTGTCCGCGTGTCGACGGCGTAGTTGATCGCCTGACGCACACGGGCGTCCGTCAGCGGACCCCGCGTGGTGTTGATCGCGACGTAATAGAGAATGAGCGCCGACGCGCCCTGCAGCATCCCCTGCTTCTCGTCGGTCTGCTCCCAGTTCTGCGTTTCGCCTTGCGGGATAAGGAGGATGTCCACGTTGCCGCTCTCGAACTCGGCGACGGCGGTGCTTGGCTCGGGGATGATGCGTGCCGTGAGTGTATCTGTCGCCGGAGCGCCGCCCCAGTACTTGTCGTTGCGCGCGAACTTCAGGTAGTCGTCGTGCTTCCACTCCACGAACTTCCACGGCCCGGTGCCAACCGGATGCTGGCCAAAATCGGCCGGGATCGAGTCGGGGACGATGGACGCGACCGGCATCGCGAGGAGCTTCGGAAACGCGGCGAGGGGCTCGGCGAGCGTGATGACGACCGTCGTGTCGTTCGGCGCATCGAGCCCGGATATCGACTTTGCTTTTCCCGCTGCGAACTCGGCCGCGCCCTTGATCGGGACGAGTGGTTCCGCGCGGCCGCCTTTCGTTGCGGGGTTGAGCGCGCGCTCGAAGGTGCGAACAACCTGCTTCGCGGTGAACGCCGTTCCGTCGTGGAACGTGACGCCACGGCGCAGGTGAAACGTGTAGGTGAGCCCGTCTGGCGAAATGGTCCAGCGTTCCGCGAGCGCCGGTTCGACGCGAGCCTCCGGGGTGAACCGTGTGAGGCCGTCGAAGACGTACGAGACCGCGCGACCGGTCGGGACGTCTGTCGAGAGAGCAGGGTCGAGCGAACGCGGATCATACGTGTCGCGGGAGTCTACCAGCGAGCTTCGCTGTGGAGCCGATTCTCCACCGCGGCAGGCCGCAACGGCGTAAGTCGCGACAGCAAACGACAGTACACGAATGCGCATTGACAATGGCGGGTGAAACACGAGAACTTACCGGACCCCGGTTCCTTCCGTCAATCTACGCTAGGCTGCTGTGAGATAGTGAGTTACCTGCTGTTCGCCGATGACAACGAGGACATGCGACTGATGTTGCGTGATCTCTTTCGGTCGTCGGGTCACGAGGTGTGCCTGGCTGAAGATGGGCTCGCCGCACTCGCGTCCATTCGAGAGCGCGAGCCAGACCTCGTCATCCTCGACCATAGTATGCCCGGCATGTCGGGATTCGAGGTCTGTCGCAACGTAAAGCGGAATCCGTTCACCTCGCGAATCCCCGTGCTCATGCTCACGGCGCAGTCGGAGGTGGAGAGCAAGATCGAGGGCTTCGCGGCCGGTGCCGATGACTATCTCGCGAAGCCGTTCGATCCGCGAGAGCTTCGCGCACGCGTGACGGCGCTCCTTCGACTCGTCGAACGCGAAGGCGATCGCAATCCAACGAGTGGACTCCCCGGTGGGCACGCGATCGAGAAGGAGATCGCGCAACGTGTGGCGAAGGGCGATCCGTTCGCCGTGTGCTACCTCGATCTCGACAACTTCAAGGCGTTCGCGGATACGTTCGGCTTCGCGACTGCCGACATCGTCATTCGTGGTCTTGGTGCCGCGATTCGCGACTCGGCCTACGCGGTGGTCGGTGAAGGGGGCGGTGACTTCGTGGGCCACATCGGCGGTGACGACTTCATCGTCGTCACCACGCAGCCGCATGCGGAAGCGGTAGTTCGCGAGTGCGCGCGACGGTTTCGCGACGTGATCGCGAGAGCCGTGGGCGATGAGGCGGCGGAGAGCGGACACTTTACTGGGGTCGATCGTGACGGACACATCAAGCGCTTCCCACTCGCGCACGTGTCTGCCGCGGTGATGTTCGTGTGTCCGCAGGATTGGGTCAGCCTGGCGCATTTCGGAATGCAGGCCGCCGATACGAAGCGCCGTGCCAAGCAGCAAGGTGCGGGGAGCATCCTGGTCGAGTCGGTGTAAGTCGGTGGCTCACTGAAACGTCAACGCGGCAATGCTCAAACGCGAAGCGCCACGCATCAGAACCGAATACGTCTATCGTCGCGCACTCGACGCGCGCGAGCTCTTGCCGGCGTTAGGGGTCGGCGTGGGTGTGGGCGCGCTCGCGTTTTACGTCGCGTATCTGCTGCTCCAGCGGACGCCACTCGACCCGGGCAAACTCCCGGCTGCTCCGCCGGCGAAGCGCCTGACGAGCGGGGCGTCCGACTGATGGGTCATCGCCGAGCGCTGCTCGCACTCGGCTTCGTCGTCGCTGCTCTGTCGCTGGCCGCTCCGACTACCGTGTCGGCGCAGGACATTGCCTGCGACCGAGGCGATATGGAGGTCGTGGGCGTGGAGTTCGTTGGCAACCGCGCTTTCTCGAACGCGCAACTCGCCATCGGTCTCGTGACCACGCCATCGTCGTGGTTTCGCCGCGTAATCCGGATCGGGACGCGCCGCTGCCTCGACACGCTCGAGGTCAAGCGAGACCCGATTCGCCTCCTGTATTTCTACAACCAGCATGGATTCACCGGGACGAAAGTCGGCGCACGCGTCGACACCGTCCGAAAGAGTGCGGTGCGTGTCGTCTTCGGCATTCAGGAGGGCGACCCTGTCATCATCAGGGATCTCACGATCACTGGCCTCGACTCGGTGCCGCGGAGCGACCGCATCATCCGAGATCTTCCGATCAAGGTGGGCGAGCGGTTCGACAAGATTGCGATGGAGGCGGCGCGCGACACCATCCTGCGGCGTCTCAGGAACACCGGTTATCCAGCAGCTGACCTCTTTCGCAGCTACGAGTCCGACTCCGCGGCCCGCGTGGCCTCGGTGAAGCTCGATGTGGCTACGGGGCCGCGTGCGCGCATCGGTGCCGTGAACATCACGGTAACCCCGCGCGAAGGAGCGAACGAGCAAATCTCGAAGTCGCAGGTCCGCAAGACGCTCGGCTTCGAGCCGGGTGACCTCTATCGCGAGCGTGAGCTCGAAGATGCGAAGCGGGCATTGTATCTCTCGGACGCGTACCGCCACGTGGAGGTGCGCCCCGACACGGCGAGTCTCGCTCCCTCGGGCGATTCGACGATCGACGTGAACGTGACTCTTGCCGAGACGTTCATGCGATCGTTGCGGCCGTCGTTCGGCTGGGCGACACTCGATTGCTTCCGCACGCAGGTCGATTACTCGGACGCCGGGTTTCTCGGCGGACTGCGACGGCTGGACGTCAGCGCGCGGGCGTCGAAGATCGGCGTCGGGTATCCGACGGAAGCGACTGGCGCACTCGGCGACATCTGCCCGCGAGCAAAAGAGGATGTCTACAGTGACACGCTCAACTACTACGTCGGCGCAACGCTCCACCAAACGTCGCTGTTCGGCTTGCGCATGCTCCCGAGCCTCACGCTCTACAGCGAGCTGCGGTCGGAGTACAAGGTGTACCAGCGGTACACACCCGTAGGTGCCATCCTGTCGCTCAATCAGCAGCTGCCTCGCCGGATCGGCGCGACGTACGCGTACCAGCTCGAGTACGGACGCACGAATGCGGAGCCCGCGATCTTCTGTGGCGTCATCGGCATCTGCGATGTGAACGAGCAGAACTTCCTGAAGCGTTCGCAGCGGCTGGCGACGGTCAGCGTTGCACTCGGGCGCGACAGGCGAAACAACGCATTCTACCCGACGGGCGGCTCTACAATGTCCCTCGAGCTGAGGACTGCGAATCAGCTCATCGGGTCAGACCCAGATCTGCAGTTCAACAAGATCCTGGGGGATGCCAGCTGGTATTGGGCGCTGCCCAGAAATTCGGTGCTCGTGGCCCGCCTGCGCGGGGGCCTCGTTTTCGGACGAGAGGTGACGCTGGGCACCGACACGACGGTATTCATACCGCAGCAGGAGCGGCTGTATGCCGGAGGGGCGAACACCGTGCGAGGGTACAAGCAGAACGAGCTGGGTCCGGTAGTGTATTTACCAGACACGGTAAAGGTCTGTAGTGCGCCGACCGGGGCGTGCGTCTACCCGACCGTGGACGCGCCCGACACCGTGTATTTCTCGTCGGACCCGGCGAAAAGATTTCGTACACTCCCGGTTGGTGGTAACAGTGTATTGGTGGCGAACCTCGAGCTCCGCATGCCCAGCCCATACATCTCCGACAAGCTGCAGTTCGCGTTTTTTGCGGATGCGGGTCAGGTGTGGACCCGCGGCGGCGCCGGCATCGAGGAGTCGTTCAACAGCCTGCGCATCACTCCCGGGGTAGGCATTCGCGTCGCGTCGCCGGTAGGCCCGATCCGCCTCGACGTTGGGTTCAACCCGTATCAGCGTCAGTCGGGTGCGGCGTATTGGGATGCTCCCGCGCAGGCGGGCGAGGCCCCGCTGTATTGCATCAGTCCCGGGAACGGATTGCCGGTGACCGGGTGGCACAAGGGTGCCTACGGAGAAGACGAGAAACCGGCACAGCAGGCACCGACGAAGGAGTGCCTAACGTCGTATCAGCCTCCCAAGGCATCGAGCTTCTGGAAACGACTGAGCTTCCAGGCCTCGATCGGCCAGGCGTTCTGACGGACGTACGCACGTGACGCGCCGCCGACTCGTCGTCCTCTCCAGCGCCATGACGCTGCTCGGGCTCGGGCTGCTCATCGCGATCGTCGTGGGCGGCGTGCTCAAGACGCAGTTCGGGCGGGATTTTGCTCGCGACTACGTCACGGAGCTCGTCGCGCCGAAGGTCAAGGGGAAGCTGTACGTCGGGCGGATCAGCGGACTCTCGTTTGGGGGCGCGACGATCGACTCGGCCGAGATTCGTGGGCCGGACGACTCGCTGTTCGTTGCGCTGCGCCGCATCACCGTGCGGTGGGACCCACGCGATCTCGTCGACAAGCGTACGCTGCTCAGCCTCCTCGACATCGACGGGCTGGTCGTGCATCTGCGGAAGGACTCGACGGGGACGTGGAACTACAAGCGGGTCTTCCCGCCTGGGCAGAACAAGAAGCGCGTGTCGGGCGCGGAGCGCGGTTGGGGCGACTACATCGTCGCGGATTCCGTGCTCCTCCACGGCGCGACGTTCATTCTGTCGATGCCGTGGCATCCGGATGACTCGCTCCACGGCGCGAGGCGCGACAGCGCGATCGCGCGGAACCTAACGCGACCGGACAAGGAAATCCGTCGCGTCGGCAGCGGGTTCGCGAAGACATGGCGCTGGAACAACATCCAGGTCGTGTCCGGGTACACGCGGCTGGCCGATCCGGACAGCGTGGGCCGTCTGTTCCAGATCGCGAAGCTCAACGCCGATGAGATGGACCCACCGTTCAAGTTCCGGAACGTCCGCGGCGGCGTGCGGCAGACGGGGGATTCGTTATGGGCGGAGGTGGAGCACTTCGACCTGCCGGGGTCGACGGGCAAGGGCGGGGGAAAGGTCTGGTGGGGAAGCGATCTGCCAACGCGCTACGACCTTCGCATCGTGGGCGACTCCATTTCGCTCGCCGACGTCGGCTGGGTGTATCCGACGCTGCCGGCGACGGGCGGCGGGTCGATGGTGCTCAACATCCGGAACCAAAAGGATCTCTCGATCATCGACTACGCACTGTCGGACATGGACGTGCGGACGACGCGATCCCGCCTCAAGGGAAACATGACGTTCGGCGTCGGCGGCCCGGTCCTCATCGTGAAGGACCTCGCGATGGAAGCCGCGCCGATGAACTTCGATCTCATCCGCGCACTGAACGGCAAGCCGTTTCCATACGACTGGCAGGGCGACCTGACCGGCACCGTCCGCGCGCGCGGTGGGCCGATCAATCGCTTCCACGTCGACGATGCGCGCGTGACGTTCGCGGACGCGAACGTGCCTGGCGCCGTGACGCGCGGGACTGCGCACGGCGATCTCGACATTTTGTTCCCGGCATTCACGAGATTTCGCGGCTTCGACGTGAACGTGTCGCAGCTCGACCTGCGAACGCTCGTCTATCTCAACAAGAACTTCCCGCGCGTGACCGGGATCGTTGCCGGCACCGCGACGCTCGACTCGCTGTGGTTCGACGTCCGATTCCGGAACGCCGACCTCACGCATCGCGATGGCCCCGGCGACCCCACGCGCGCAACTGGAAGTGGGCGAGTCACAATCGGCGAGAAGTTCGTGAGCTACGATCTCGCGCTGAACACGCAGCCGATCTCGTTCACCACCCTCTCGCTGTCCTACCCGTCGCTGCCACTCCGTGGATCCTACAAGGGCCCGTTGCGGATCCAGGGCACCATCGACGATCTCGAGGTCACAACGGAGTTGACCGGGCCTGGTGGAACGTTCAGCTACGACGGTCAGGTGGACGCCTTCCCCAAGACCTACGCAGCCAAGGGGACGCTGACGTTCACGAACCTCGACGCGCGAACGCTCCTCGCGAACGACACCATTCCGATCACGTCCCTGAACGGCCGAGTCGAGCTCGACGTGTCGGCCGACTCGTCGTCTCGCGATTCCACCCTAACGAGCCTCGCCGGCGTCGTCTCTGCCACGCTCGACCGGTCGCTCGTCGACAGCATGCGCGTGTATCAGGCGACGGCGCGGTTCGGTTTCAACAACGGCCGCATGCGTATCGACACGCTCCACGCCGAAACCGTGGGCGGCATCGTGAGCGCTCACGGTGCCTTCGGCCTGACGAGCGCAGTGACGGACTCGCTCCGTTACACGGTCAAGATCGATTCCCTGGGAGGGCTTCGTCGCTACCTCGGGGCGGCCGCGGAGCCGGTAGTGGACGGCGGCGTTGCCGCACCGAGCGATTCGATCGACGGGACCGTGAACATCGGCGGGTCAGTGCACGGCAACCTCGATTCGCTCGTCGTTCGCGGCGACAGCCTGGCCGCGCGCGATATCTGGATTCGTGGCGATCAGGTGAAAGCCGTGGTCGGTGGCTTCGAGTACAACAAGGTGAGGGGCGCGATCAGTGGAGGCCTCAGCGCTCGCATTGACACCGCGGTCGTTGCGAACATGGGCATTACGAACGGCACGCTGGCATTTCGTGCGAGCGACATCCACAACGGGCAATTCAGGGTCGAAGCTACCAGCGTCAACGGACCGTCGCTGCTCGTGCACGGGGACGGGTCGATGTTCGGTGACACGACGACCGTGCGGCTCGATAGCGTCGTGCTCTCCGTCCGCGATCATCGACTCACGCTCGAGCGGCCGACGACAATCGTGTCCCGCTCCGATGGGTTCGTCCTCGACACTATTCGGCTCAGGGACGTTCACTCGGGGCTCTTGACCGTTGCCGGGTCGGTTCCCGCAACGGAACCCGTGTCACTTTCACTCCGTGCCGATAGCGTGGAGCTCGGAGATATCGGGGAGCTGATTCAGGCAAACGTGCCGTTTGGCGGACTCGCAACTGTGTCCGTCGACGTGAGCGGCTTGCGGCGCGACCCGCGCATAACGATCGATGGACAGCTCGACCAACCGCGGTTCGGCGAGGTTCACCTCGACCGTGCCACCTTCGGTGGAGCGTATGCGACGAAGCGCATGGAGTCGCGCGCGGAACTTTTCCGCGAGGGAAAGTCCGTGATGTCGGCGACCGCATCCATCCCCGTCGATCTGCAGCTGGTGTCGACGCCGACGCGCATGCTTTCTGATTCGCTGCGCGGCAAGATTCGATCGGAAAGCGTTGATCTGGCGATTCTCGAGACGGTGTCTCCGGCCGTCGTGAACGCGTCGGGCGCGTTCGCCGCCAACCTGGATATCGGCGGCGTGTGGCCGCGGCCACAGCTGTCGGGCAACATAACGATCTCCAACGGCGCGCTCGGACTGGCGCCCCTTGGTGGGGTCAGGCTGTCCGATCTCAACGCAACGCTCGAGTTCCTGGGCGACAGTCTGTCCATTCAGCGATTCAACGTGGTCACGCGGGAAGAGCGCGTCGGCAACCTCTCACTCAGCGGGTTCGCGAGTCTCGCTGATCGCGACAACCCCCGGTTCGACCTCGCCGTCAACGCGCGCAACTTCCATATCATCGACAAGCCACGCGTCGCTCACCTCGATATCTCCGTGTCGAACCTCCGACTGGCTGGATCCTACGATCGGTCGACACTTACGGGCCTCGTCGTGGTCGATCGCGGAACGATCTTCATCCCGGATCTCATCGACAAGCAGGTCATCAGCCTCGACAGCCCAGACCTCTACAACATCATCGACACGACCCTCACCGCGAACCGCACGCTGTTGCCGAAGGCTCCGCCAGCACTTGTGCGAAATCTGTCGGTGGAGGACGTACAGATTCGGATGGGCAGCGACGTGTGGCTGCGATCGGCCGAAGCAAACATCAACCTGGGCGGGTCGGTGGCGGTGCGTAACCCCCAAGGGGCATTGGGGGAGCCCGCGTTCGACCAGCTTGCCCTCGAGGGAACCCTGACGACGAACCGCGGCACGTATCGACTCAATCTGGGGCTCGCGCAACCGAAGTTCGTGGTCGAAACGGGAACCGTACAGTTTCTCGGCGATCCCGATTTCAACGCCGTTCTCAACATCAATGCGACGAACACCGTGCACCGGCTGACGGCGACCGCGAGCTCGAGCGAGCAGGATCTTCGTATCCGCGTCCATATCGGCGGCACGCTCGTACGGCCGCAGCTTTCGCTGTCGAGTGCCGACAGTCTGCTCAACATCTCGCAGACGGATTTGATCAGCTATCTACTCACCGGCGGGCCAAGCTTCGTCGTCAACAGTCAGACGGCGGCGGCCAGCTTGCTGCGCGGGTTCGGCGGCTACCTCGGCGATCAGCTTCGCGGTTTCGGCCTCTTCGACGAGGTCGATATCGAAGTCGGTCGTCAGGCAGGTCCTTCAACCCAGAGTACAGCAGCCCAGTTGTTCAGCGGCGCACGGCTCGGCGTCGGACGGCAGCTCGGAGATCGAGCGTTCGTGAGTGCGACCGCTGGGCTCTGCCAACTCGGATCACTGCTCGGTGGTAGCGGCACGAGCACCTCCGGCAACCTCGCGAATTCGCTCGGCGTAAAGGTCGACTATCGGCTGAACGAGAACTTCGGCGTGTCGGCCGGTTACGAGCCGTCTACCAGCGCGCTCCTATGCACCGGCGTCGGTTCGACACGGGGCTGGGCGCCGACTCCGCCCCAATTGGGGTTCGATATTTTCCGGACGTGGCGGTTCTGAGAAAGCGCGTCCTGCTCATCATCAATCCCGGATCTCGACGAGGCATGCGCCGTCAGGCACAGGCCCAGTCGGCGTTCGCACATCGGGGAGTCACGTGTGACATCGTGCTCACCGAGCGGCCCGGTCACGCTGCCGAAGTGGCCGACGAGCGCGGGCGTGACTACGACGCCGTCTTCACCCTCGGTGGCGACGGAACTGTGATGGAGGTCATAGGGACCCTCGCCCACAGTGACGTACCAATCGGCGTGCTGCCAGGCGGGACCGGCAATCTCATTGCGCGGGTCCTCGGCATTCCTCTCCGCGTTGGTAAGGCGGTCGATGTGCTGCTCGATGGTGACGAGGCGAGGATCGATCTCGGATCGATCGGTGGGCATCGGTTCGCATTTGCCGCCGGCGTGGGAGTGGATGCGAAGATGGTCGAGACCACCTCGCCAATCCTGAAGGGTCGATTGGGCGTGCTCGCGTACTTCTGGACCGGGGCACGAGCGGCCCTGAAACACGAGCGTTTCACGGTCATTGCCACGGTCGACGGGGCCCGGCACGAGCGGGTCGCCACGATGGTGATGGTGGCCAATTTCGGTGCGGTGTTTCGCGATTTGATCACTTTGGGCCCAGGCATCCGACAAGATGACGGATTGCTGGACTTGTGCGTCTTCTCTCCGAAGGGCCTCAGGGACTCGCTGCGGGTGACCTGGCGCTTGCTGCGCAAGGATTTCCGCACGGACCCCTGCATGCTCTACACAGCCGGCCGGAGCCTCCGAATCGAGACGGATCCGCCAAGGCCGGTGCAGGCAGATGGAGATCTCGTGGGGATGACGCCATTGGATATCGTGGTGGAACCATTGGCCGCGCACGTTCTCGTACCGCGCCGGCAATGATGGCTGCGGCACCGCGCGCACACAGCGCCAACGGACAGTAGGGCGGCGTGTCCATCGAATCCGCACCGATCACCGCTGATGAGCGGTGGTCGCCCGATGAGCTTGCGCTGCTCGAAGCCCTGCCGCCTTCGCTCGGCGGCAGGATTCGCGCGCTCCTTCGTGATCGAGATCACTATCTCGCGCTGCATGCGTCGCTGATCGACGTCGAGCGCGCGACGTCGCTCGATGAGCGGCTTCGCATCTTCGTGCACGCCATCCACTCGATCGGCTACGGCCGCGTTGGGATCGCGATTCGCGAAGGCGACCACGAGGGTCCGCGATGCATCGCGGTGGGTATGGAGTCGCACGAGGTGCTCGCCCTGAGCGACCTTCGCCACGGCGGAGCCGAGTGGGGAGTCGGCGGGACACATGTGCTGCCGCTCACAACGCCGGCCGGCCACCTCGTGGCCACACTCGTCCTCGGCGATCCGGCCGATGAAGGGCAGGCCGCGCTGGCGCGATTGCGCACGATCGAGCTGTTCGCTCAGCAGGTGGTCCACCACATCGAGCGGGTGCGCCTGTCGGAGCTCACCGCTCGTCAGGCGGAGCGGCTGCAGCGGCTTCAGGTCGTGGGCAACGCGATGGCGCGTTCGCTCGACGAGCGAGAGATCGCGCTCGAGGTCGCGCGCGGTGTATCGCAGCTGATCGTTTGCGACAGCGTCGTCGTGGTGCATCCGGATCTCGAGCGAGCGGCCGTGGCGCCACTCGTGAGGATGATCGGTGGCGTCGAGTTGCCGTTGCCCGAGGCACCGCTCGGCGATGGAGTCATTGCACGCGTCGCGCGCACGGGTCAGCCGGTGCTCGTCGCGGAGCCGCATCCGGACGCGTCGCAGCTCATCGGCGCCGATGCACTCGTCGTCGCGGCGGGGACACCGGTGGGCTCTCTGCTCGCCGTTCCGTTGCGCGTCGGGCGGCATCTCGTGGCAGTGCTTGCGGTGGCGAGCGTTCGCCGCGATGCGTTCGGCGACGACGATGCCGATCTCCTGCTCACGATGGGTGCGCAAGCGGCGAGCGCGTTGAGCAACGCGCGCCTCTACGCGGAGAGTCAGCGCGAGCGACGTCAGACGGAAGCGCTGGCCGATGTAGCGAGGGCCGTGAGCGAATCGCTGCGCATGGGCGAGGTAATGCGTCTCATCATGCGTCATGCGATGTCGTTGCTCGGCGCCGAAGGCGCGTGCGTCGCGCTTCGTCGGGAAGACTACCTGCACGTCGTCGCGGCGGGAGGCAGCGGCGATCTCCTCGCGGGCCTCATGCTGCCCGTGAAGTCGAGCATCAGCGGGCGGGCCGTGGTGACCCACGCGCCGGTGATCACGAACGACGTGCCGAACGATCCCGACGTGAGTCTTCAGGCGCAGCGACTCGTTCGCATTCGCAAGACGGTTGTCGTGCCACTGTCGACCGCGCGTGGCGTGATCGGCACGCTTTGCGTGTTCAACCGGGCCGCGGATTTCGATCAGGACGACGCCAAGGTGCTTCTGCGCCTCGCGGATCACGTCGCCGTGGCGATCGTGAACGCGCGTCTGTACGAGGAGCTGGCGGAATCCAGCCGCGAGTGGACCGTCGCCTTCAACGCGATTCCCACCGGCATGGCCGTCATCGACGACGACGGTCGGATCGTTCGCTACAACGCCCGGGCGTTGCAGCTCGGGTACTTCGAGACGCACCGGGAGCTCGTGGGACGGCAGCTCTACGAGGCTGTGTTAGGCGACACGCGCGCAATTGGCGACGGGTGCCCGTTGTCGAAGGCGCTGCACGACTGCGTGCTCGGACGCGCCACCATGCGGTCGGAACGGCGCGGGCTGCTCTTCGACGTCATGGCATCTCCCCACCCTAACGGCGGCGCGGTGGTCACATTCGACGATGTGACCGCGATTCGCGCGCAGGCTGAGGACGACCGGGTGCGCCAGGAAGCGCTCGCACAGTCGGAGGCGCGATACACGGAGCTCGTGGAATCGGCATCGGACGCGATCTTCACAGTCGACGCGGAGGGGCGCTTCACGTCGGTGAACCGCGCGTTGGAGATCGCCACGGGACGCGCCCGAGACAACCTGCTCGGCGAGCATTTCTCCTCGGTGATCGACGCCCGCGACCGCGACGCCATGCAGCATGTGCTCGGCGAGACGCTCAAGGGGCGTCGTCAGCGCCAGGAGCTCCGCTATCTCGACGCCAACGGCGTCTCGCGACCCGGTGCGATGCTGACGGCTCCGGTGGTGGAAAGCGGGAACGTGTCCGGGCTGCTGGGGATCGTTCGCGACATGAGCGAGGAAAAGCTGCTCATCGAGCAGCTCGTACAGCAGGAAAAGCTGGCGGCGATCGGCCAGCTGGTGAGTGGTGTCGCCCACGAGCTGAACAACCCGCTCGCGAGCGTGATGGCCTTCTCGCAGCTCGTGCTGGCGAATCCGGACGACGATGCGGAGCGAGACGAATCACTGCGTACGATCCACGCCGAGGCCAAACGCGCCGCGAAGATCGTCTCCAACCTCCTGACGTTCGCGCGCCAACACCCGCCGCAGCGAACGACGACGCCGGTGAACGAGGTCATCTCGAGCGTGCTCGAAATGCGTCGTTATGCGCTCGCCGTTCATGGCGTGGAGCTGGACGTGCGTCTCGAATCGTCCTTGCCCGCGATCTGGGCCGACCCGTTCCAGCTGCAGCAGGTCATCCTCAATCTCGTCGGTAACGCCGAGCAGGCGCTGTCGGGCTGGCGCGGCGAGAAGAGAATCGTGGTCACGAGCGAGACGCGCGGCGCTCGGATCATGGTGACGGTGAGCGATTCGGGACCGGGCATTCCCGCCGCGGAGATCGATCGGGTCTTCAACCCGTTCTACACGACGAAGGGCATTGGCAAGGGCACAGGGCTCGGCCTTTCCGTCTCCGACGGCATCGTTCGGGAACACGGCGGATCCATCCGAGTGGAGTCCGCGGGAGGCGGCGCATCCTTCATCGTCGAGCTACCGGTAACAGTCCCACCTGGCGGCGAACCGGCCACTGCCGTCGCGGAACCCGAGGTGATGGCGTCTGGCACACGGGCCCTCAGCATTCTCGTCGTCGACGACGAGCCGGCGATCCGCTTCGCCGTCGTTAGGTATTTCGCCGGCCTTGGCCATACGGTCGATGCCGCGGCCACCGGCGCGGACGCGCACGCGCTACTGGAAAGTCGGCGCTACGACGCCGTGCTGCTGGACCTTCGCATGCCGGATACGGGCGGTGATGCGATCTATCGGGAACTCGTCGAGCGCGATCCATCCCATGCGGCTCGCGTCATCTTTCTCACCGGCGACGTCCAGAGCGATGCGACCCAGCGGTTCATCGAGGCGACTGGCCGCGTACGCGTGACCAAGCCATTCACGTTCGACGAGCTTACGCGAGCTGTATTCGCCCAGGGAGCGCGTTGATGGCGTCGCTGCTCATCGTCGATGACGAGCGGCAGCTGACCGACGCGTTCGCGGAGGTCTTCGAGCGGCACGGTGGCCACACCGTGACTCGCGCGTACACGGGTGAGGACGCGATTGCGGCGTTCCATGCTTCGCGACCCGATCTCGTGCTGCTGGACATGCGGCTGTCCGATATGACCGGGCTCGATGTGTATGCACGCATACGTGCGGAGTCGCCCATGGTGATCATGATCGGCGATGAGGGCGACACGCCGCTCGCCACCCGGGCGCTGCAGAACGGGGCCGAGAGCTTCCTGATGAAGCCAGTACAGCTCGATCACCTCGCGGTGGCTGCCGAGCGGGCGTTCGAGAAGGTCCGACTTCGCCAGCTGAATGGATATCTCAGCGCGCGTCGCAGCTGCGGGGCGGAGAGGGTTGCGCTCGGAACGTCAACCGTGATGCGGGATTTCGCGGCGCAGTTGGAGGTGCTCGCGGCGAGTGACGGGACGACGGTGCTGCTGCTCGGGGAGGCCGGCTCGGGGAAAGGGCGTGTCGCGGAGCTGATTCATGCACACAGTCCCCGGAAGGCGGGTCCGTTCGTCGAGGTGAACTGCGCCGTTACTGCGGGCGAGGCACTCGAGGTTGCGCTGTTCGGCCAGGATGTCGGATCGAACGGGAACGGTGCCGCGCCGCGCGTCGGACTCCTCGAGCTCGCGGACGGCGGAACGGTGTTTCTGGACGAGATCGGCGAGCTCGATGCGTATCTGCAAGGGCGATTGCTCCGCCTGCTCGACACCCGCACGTTTCGGCGCGTGGGTGACACGCGGGAGATCACCGCGAATGTCCGCATCATCGCGGCGACAAACAGGGATCTCGTGACCGAGGTGAACGAAGGGCGGTTCCGCGAGGACCTGTACTACCGCGTGAGCGTCATGCCTTTGTACCTTCCTCCGCTGCGTGCGAGGTCGCGCGATGACCTCGTGGAGCTCATGCGGCGCATTGTCGAGGACGTGCGTCCGCATCTGCCGTCGGCGCCATGCTCGATCGGTGACGACGCGCTGGAGCGGCTCGTGCGCCACGCGTGGCCGGGGAACATTCGCGAGCTGCGCAACGTGCTCGAGCGCGCCATGATCGTGGGTCGCGGTTCGGACCGGATCGAGGCGCGCCACCTGCCGTCGGAGGTGCGCGACTCGTCGGTGCCTAACACGGAGCGTTACGTGCCGAGGACGCTGGAGGAGATCGAGCGGACGCACATCGAGCGGGCGCTCGACGCGCACAACGGAAACCGGACGCACACCGCGAGCGAGCTCGGTATCTCGCGGGCCACGCTGATCAAGAAGATAAAGGAATACCGGCTCAACCCACGCGCGCGCTGAGGCGGGCGCCGGG
>DATCGG010000062.1:0-7316 GCA_036509075.1 Gemmatimonadaceae bacterium | reverse complement strand
ATTCAGGGTCTGCTCAAGCCGTTCGTGTTCGGGGGCATCATCTCGATCACGGCCTGCTATTACGGCATCAACACGACAGGGGGGACCGAGGGCGTTGGGCAGAGTACGACGCGGACCGTCGTGCTGTCGAGCATCCTGATTCTCGTGGTCGACTACTTCCTCACGCAGATCCTGCTCTCGGTGCTGGTGGCGCCGTGATCGACCGCGACCGCGGAGCGCCGCCCGATCCGAACGCGCCAGCCGACGCGGACACGTCGGAGAACCCGGTAGACGTGGCGGAAGCGCGGGAGCGGCGTGCCGACGACATCATCCGCCGCAAGCAGGAAGAGCGAGTTCGGTCCGCGATCAAGACCGAGCTATCGGAAGACGATACCGGCGAGGAGCGACCGCGGCCCGAAGACCCGGGCCCGTTGCGTGACGCGGTCATCGAGCTCGAGCGAGTTGCGCTGGCGTTCGACCGGCCGATCCTCGAGGACGTCTCGTTCGCCGCATTCCCGGGTGAGACGCTCGTCATCGTCGGCGAGTCCGGTACCGGAAAGTCCACCATCCTGAAGCTCATCCTCCGCCTCCTCCAGCCGGACAGCGGGCGCGTGTATGTCAACGGAAAGGACATCGCGGGGCTCTCCTTCACCGAAGCCCTCGAGGTGCGACAGCAGATGGGGATGGTGTTCCAGAGCGCGGCTCTGTTCGACTCGATGACGGTGTTCGAGAACGTCGCGTATCCGCTCCGCGAGCATACCGACATGACCGACGACGAGATCGAAACCCGCGTTAGGGAGAAGCTCGAGTTCGTGGACCTCACGCCTGACGAGGTCGTGGAAAAGCTGCCGGCCGAGCTGTCCGGGGGCATGAAGAAACGCGTCGGCGTCGCGCGGGGGATGGCCAACAACGCCAAAATCATACTCTACGACGAGCCGACGTCCGGCCTCGACCCGCTCACGACGGGCACGATCACGCACCTGATCATGAAGCTCCAGCGCGAGCTGAACGTGACGAGCATCGTAGTCTCGCACGACATTCGGTCCGCGTTCCGCATGGCCACACACATTGCGCTCCTGGCCGATCGAACGATCCGGTTTTTCGGCACGCCGGAAGAGATGGCCGCGAGCGATGAGCGATACATCCGCGATTTCCTTGGAGGGTACTGAGCCATGAAGCGCGCCACCTTCATCACGTGGGAGCAGCTCAAGGTCGGCGGAATGATCCTGCTGGCCCTCGCGATTCTCACCGTCGCCGTCGTCAAGCTGGGCGAAGCGGCGAACCTGTTCTCCAAGCGGTATCGGCTCGTTGTGCTGCTGCCGAGCGCGAACGGGCTCCGCGTGGGCGGCACGGTCACGGTGGCGGGGCAATTGGCCGGCACGGTCGCCTCGATCGACTTTCTCCCGCCCGACGCCGACACGACCCGGAACCTGCGGGTCATCGTGGAGGTCGATCAGTCGCTGCAGCAGCAGGTGCGTGAGGATTCGCGTGCGCGCCTGCGCACGTTAGGCCTCCTGGGCGACAAGATCGTGGACATCTCGCCCGGCACGCCGCGGTACGCGGTCTTGCCTCCAAACGACACGCTTCAGGTCGAGCCAGCGCTCGACTACGAGGCGGTGCTCGTCCAGGCGAGCGGCGCCGTGAACGACATGATCCAGCTCACGCGGGACCTCAAGGGTATCACCGGTGGCATGGCGCGTGGTGAAGGGACGGTTGGCCAGCTGCTGACGAACCGGTCCCTGTACGACGAGTTGAACGGGACGCTGGCGCGCACGAACGCGCTCGTGACACGCCTCCAGGCGCCTAACGGGAGCTTCGCCAAGCTGCTCGATGATCCGGCACTCTACCAGAACCTGAACGGCATGATCGGCTCGGTCGACTCGCTGGTGCGCCAGATGCGATCCGAGAACGGCACGCTCGGCAAGCTGCTGACCGATGACACGCTGTACACCCACCTCGTGGCGATCACCGCGGGCGCCGACTCGCTGGTGAAGCAGGTGGCTCGCGGCAACGGCTTCGCGGCGAAGCTGATAAACGATCAACAGCTCTACGAGCAGCTCACGAAAACGATCACGGACTTGAACGCGATCCTCGCGGATGTCCGGCAGAATCCCGGCAGGTATACGAAGGGGATGATCAAGGTGTTTTAACTGCCGGGGACGGGCGACGGGCGACGGTTAAACAGCGGAACCCTCGGGATGCCATGCATGCACAGTGAGGCATCCCGAGGGTTCTCGTTCTAGCCGTCGCCCGTCGCCCGTCCCCCGTCCCCGTTATCTTGCGACCATGCGCTCGTACGATCTCGACGTCGTGGTCACTCGTGGCGCGGGCATTGAGTCCCGCCACCGCGTCCATGCGGCCGTGGTCGACGCCAGCGACCGTCTGGTCGGAACCGCGCGCGAGCCGGAAACGGTCACGATGTGGCGCTCGTGCGCGAAGCCGTTTCAGGTCATGCCGCTGATCGCGTCCGGTGGCTTCGACGAGGTCGGCTGGAGCGACGACGAGCTCGCGCTTGCATCGGCCTCACATGGCGGTGAGCCCGAGCACGTCGCGATAGCGGAATCGATGCTGCGTGACCTCGGGCTCGAGGAAGGCGACCTCGCGTGCGGGCCCCATGAGCCGCTCTCGCCCCGTGGCGCGCGGATCATTCGCGACGCCGGCGCACGGCCAACGCGACTCCATAACAACTGCTCCGGGAAGCACGCGGCGATGCTGGCGCGCGCGCACTTCAGCGGATGGACGCTCGCGGGCTATGAACGCGACGAGCACCCGGTCCAGATGGCTGCGCTCCAGGAGGTGTCCCGCTGGACCGACGTTCCCGTACCCAAGATCATTCGCGCCGTCGATGGCTGCGGCGTGGTGGTCTTCGGCCTTCCGCTGGAAGCGATGGCTCGCGCGTACGCGCGCCTCGCGGTCGCGGCATCTCGAGGGGACGAGATCCCCTCGCGCATCACGCGAGCGATCACGACGCGACCGTTCGTGTTCGGCGGATCCGATCGATTCGACTCGCTCGTCGTCGAGGAAACGAACGGCCGCGTCATCTCGAAGGTCGGCGCCGAGGGCGTGCACAGCGTCGCGCTATTCGACCTCGGACTTGGATTTGCGATCAAGGTCGAGGACGGTGCGACGCGCGCGCAGTACCCCGCGGTGTTGCGCATGCTGGAGCTCCTCGGTGCGCTGCCCGAGAGCATATCGCCAAAACTCGCGGAGTATGGACGAGCGCGAATCCGGAATACGCGCGGAGAAGTCGTTGGCGAACTGCTCCCGGCCAGTGCGTGACAGTCGGTAGCTTCCGCGCACAATCGCTGCAACCGATCGATCCAATGCTCGATACTGAGATGACGGGCGACGTGCCCGGTCGTGGTACACTGCCGTCGGCGAGCGCGCTCGACGCGGAAACGGTCTCGCTGGTCCGGCTCTCGGGGGTCATTGCCGCCGGCACCGAACCGCAACTACGCGACGCGCTCGCTCGCGCCGCCACGGAATGCCGGCCTGAGTGGGTCGAGGAAGTCGTGCTGCAATCGTATCTGTTCGCCGGATTCCCTCGCGCGCTCAATGCTGCCCGCGAGTGGCGACGCATCTCCGGGCGAAGCGCGCCCGCTACCGATGAGGGCGAAGACTTTGGCAATGCGTCGCGTTGGCGGGCTGACGGCGAGGAGACATGCGCCACGGTGTACGGCCCGTTCTACTACCGGCTCCGCCACAACATTCGTCAACTGCATCCGGCGCTCGACGCGTGGATGATCGTGGAGGGATACGGCAAGGTGCTCTCTCGCCCGGCGCTGGACCTCAAGCACCGCGAGCTGTGCATCGTGAGCGCGTGTGCGTTGGCGCGTCAGGATCGCCAACTGCACTCCCATCTGTATGGGGCGATTCATGCGGGCGCATCGCCCGCGGAGCTGGCCAGCGCGCTGGACGCAATCGCGGATCTGTTGGGCGCCGACGCTTCACGCCAGTACCGCCAACTCCTGACGCGAGTTGTGAACAGGTGACCATGCTCGAGGAGCGATGCAGTGTTCATTGATCGAGTGGTAGTACGCGTGGAAGCGGGCACGGGTGGCTCCGGCGCCAGCTCCTTCCGCCGCGAGAAATTCGTTCCCATGGGCGGCCCTGACGGAGGCGATGGCGGCCGCGGGGGCGACGTCATCGTCCGCGCTGACGACAACCTCGCGACGCTGCTCGACTATACGTACCGCGACAGCTGGCAAGCCGAACGCGGCGAGCATGGCATGGGCTCGAACAAGACGGGTCGGTCCGGTGCGAGTGTCGTGCTCCCCGTCCCGCCCGGAACCGTCATTCGCGAGGCCGGAGGACCCGTTCTCGGCGAAGTGCTCACGCACGGCGACGAGGTGGTGGTGGCGCGCGGCGGTCGAGGCGGCAAGGGCAACGCATTCTTCGCGACGGCCACTCACCAGTCGCCGCGCGAGTGGCAACCCGGTGAGGAAGGCGAGCAACGCTCGCTGGAGCTCGAGCTCAAGCTCATCGCCGATGTGGGGCTCGTCGGCAAGCCGAACGCCGGCAAGTCCACGTTGCTCTCCGTCATCTCGGCCGCGAGGCCCAAGATCGCGGACTATCCATTCACGACGCTATCCCCCAACCTCGGCGTCGTCCAACTGAGCGACGCCCGCACGTTCGTCGTCGCAGACATCCCGGGCATCATCGAGGGGGCGCACGAAGGCAAAGGGCTCGGGCTGCAGTTCCTGCGTCACGTCGAGCGTACGCGAGTCCTCGCGTTCCTCATTCCCATCGACGACATGGACTGGCAGCAGGAATACGAGGACCTGCGTCGCGAGGTCGCGGCCTACTCGGGCGAGCTGGCCGACAAGCCGCACTGCGTCGTGTTCACCAAGCTTGACTTGTTAGGCGAGGAGTTCATCCCTCCAGTGGAAGCGCCCGGCTCGTTCGGAACGTTCGCCGTGAGCGCGGCGGCGCGAACCGGGCTCGACGAGTTGCTCGCCGGCTGGTGGCGCCAGCTCCTCGGGATCCGCAAAACGGCGGAGCGGCGTGAGGGAAGCGTCCAGCTTCCCTGACGCGCGCGTCGATGCGTTGGCGCTGGCGCTCGCGCCTGGTGTGGGCGCTCGCCGCTACCGCGAACGCTCGCAAGGGTTCGGCTCCGCAGCGCAAGCCTTCGGCGCGACGGTGGACCCGAGCGACCAGGCTCGCCTTCGAGACGAGGCCGCGCGACTCGCCGCTGACGCAGCGCAATGCGGTGCGACCCTCCTGCTTCTCGGCGACGAGGCCTACCCGGCCTCGTTGCTTCAGCTCTTCGATCCGCCGCCGTATCTGTGTGTGCTCGGTGACCTGTCGGTGCTGGCGCGGCCGACTGTCGCGATCGTCGGTACGCGTCGCGCGACACCGTACGGCGAACGCGTGACCCATGCGCTCTCCGGTGCGCTCGCCGCCGCCGGTGTCTGCGTGGTGAGCGGAATGGCTCGCGGCATCGACGCGGCAGCGCACCGCGCCGCGCTGGCGCGAGGGGGTGTCACGGCAGCCGTGTTAGGCACAGGGGTCGACATTGCCTATCCGGTGGCGCACCGATCACTTCACGCCAGCATCGCGCAACGCGGCGCCGTGATCTCGGAGTTTCCGTGTGGATCGCGCGCCGGTCCGGCGTCCTTCCCGCGTCGCAACCGAGTCATCGCGGCGCTGGCGAGCCTGACGATCGTCGTCGAGGCAGGCGAGCGAAGCGGCGCTCTCATTACCGCCGAACACGCTCTCGACATTGGCCGAGACGTCGGGGCGGTGCCGGGGCCGGTCGAGTCGCCACAGCACGTTGGATCGAACGGATTGCTGAAGCATGGTGCGCACGCGATCCTCGGAGCGGATGACGCGCTGTCGCTTCTCGGACTGCCCGACGCCTCCGCCCGGCCCAACGTTGCCGCGACGCTCGCCGGGGATGAGCGCGCGGTGTGGATTGCCCTGGAGGACGGGGCGACACCCATCGACCGCCTGACCGAGCGCGCGGCGCTCACGCCGCGCCGTTCCCTCGCGGCTGTGACCGCGCTGGAACTCGCCGGCCTCGTGGAAACACTTCCGACGGGGGAAGTGCACAGACGCCACTGACCTTGTCGAGATGGGGGGTATCTTTCCGTGTGCCGCCCCGCCACGTGTACGTTCACGTCCCATTTTGCGCCCGCCGCTGCTCGTACTGCGATTTCGCCATCGCCGTGCGGAGCCGCGTTCCGTCGGACGAGTACATCAGCGCGGTTGCATCGGAGCTCGACATTCGCGCGTTAGGCACGCCACCGTCGAGCGTCGATACGATCTATCTCGGCGGCGGAACACCGTCGCGGCTCGGCCCCGATGGCGTCGCGCGGCTCATCGACGTCGTCGCGGAACGCTTCCCGCCGGCTGCGGGCGCGGAGATCACGCTCGAAGCGAATCCAGACGACATCGACGTCGCTTCGGTCGCCGCCTGGCAATCCGCCGGCGTCAACCGCGTCTCTCTCGGCGTCCAATCGTTCGACGACCGTGCGCTCGCGTGGATGCACCGCACACACGACAGCCGGCGCGTGATCGTCGCGGCAGACACGCTGCGCGAGGCTGGCCTCGAGAACTGGTCGCTCGATCTCATCTTCGCGCTCCCGGCATCGCTTGAGCGCGACTGGTCGAGCGATCTCGAGTCGGCCGTCGCGCTCGCGCCACCACACATCTCTCTCTATGGCCTAACGGTCGAGCCCCACACGCCGCTCGCACGTTGGCGTGACCGGGGCGCATCCGTGGAGGGGACCGAGGACGCGTACGAAGCCGAGTATCTGCGAGCGGATCGCGAGCTGAGCGCTGCGGGCTACGTCCACTACGAGGTATCCAACTTCGGGCGCCCCGGTCGTTGGTCGCGTCACAATCGCGGTTACTGGAGCGGCGCCTCGTACGTCGGTCTTGGTCCCGCCGCGCATGGCTTCGAGGGAACGGTCCGCCGTTGGAACGAGCGCGAGTATGCGGCTTGGCTGCGCGTATTGAGAAGCGGTGCGGACCCGGTGAGCGGCTCGGAGTCCCTCACCGACGAGAACCGGATCGCCGAGGAGGTGTACCTTGGTCTGCGGACGACCGACGGATTGCCCGTTCGGGCTGAAGAACGTGAACTCATTCGTCCGTGGATCGACGCCGGATGGGGAGGTGTGCGCGGTGATCGTTTGTGTCTCTCCCCGACGGGCTGGCTGCGTCTCGACGCCCTCGCCACGTCGTTGACGACGATCAGAAGTCGTTAGTATAGTTTACCTTATGGGATTTCCGGAGCTCTCGGACCGCGAGCGGCGGGTACTCGAGGCGGTGATACAGAGCTACGTCGAGACTGCCGAGCCCGCCGGGTCGCGTACCATCTCGCGGCGCTTCGGCCT
>DATCGG010000061.1:0-23793 GCA_036509075.1 Gemmatimonadaceae bacterium | reverse complement strand
AAAAATCGCCAAGCTGCCCACCGATCCTATCGGCACGCAGCATCCTTCGACGCATCCGTCACCCCCCGCGGCGTCTGTGGCGCCTTCTCGACCAGCCGCCGTAGCTCGGCGATCGGCTCCGGGTTGTCGTCTACCTGAAGCCGCAGGACCACGTCGTTATGCAGCCACACGCCCCCGCACTTCTTCACGATCAGCATCGCCGCGCTCTGTTTGCCGCGCGTGTCACCACCCGCCGCCTGCCCCGCCTCCAGCGCCGCGACGAGCCGCAGGGCGAGCGAGCCCTCCGTGCGGTTGTACGCCGCCATCATGGAATCCACCACACCCGGTCCGGCGAGAATGTTGCCCTGCGCGGTGACGTGCGCCCCCTGCCGATCTCCCGCCCAGGGCGTCGCGCGCGGACCAGTATACGCCGCCACATTACCCTTCGCGTCCACCACGGCGAACTGTCGACCGAGCTTCGACCAGCGCGCGCTGTCCGGATCCGGGTCCTTTTCCCACACGGCCTTCACCACCTCGGCCGCCGACTTCCCCTGGCGCAGCAGTGCCAGCGCCTGCGGCCCGTAGCTGACATCGACGATCGCCTGTGTCGCTGCGATCCCGACGCCGGCCTCAGCCCAGAGCACACCGTTGCCCACCGAGAACACGCGCGACTGCACCGCGCCTCCGAGTTGACCGGAGGCCGAGTCGTATGCGATGATCGAGAAGGTGCCCGTCGGAGGCAGATCGCTGTCCCGCTCGACGGACGTGCACGCGATCAACGCTGCGGCAGGGACGAGAGTTAGAATCTTCATGGATCACCACCGACTCACGGTTTGAAATGGACGAACAGCAAACCTGCGGCAAAGGACTCGCTCAACACTCCGCGCTCACGGCCAGCCTCGGCGATCTCGTCGCGTCGACGGCGCGTGTGCTCGAGGTGCACATGAAAGCTCTGGATCTTACCGACGAAAACGCGAAGCGCGAGTACGAGGCCTATCGCGAGCTGGCGAGTGCGCACCGGCGCATCGCCGGGGAGCTGGCCGACACGGCGGAGCGCATGGCCGGATATCGAACGCTCCCGATGGGCCGTCACGACATGACCGTCATGATGTCGGCTCCGCCGCGCCACGCGTTCGCCGGCTTCGTCAAACAGGAGGAGGCGCTCGTGGCGCTGCTCGAGACGCGGCTCGCACAGGACAAGGCCATGCTCGCCGCGATGGCAACGGGCGGGTGACGACGTCACCGACCGTTGTCGTTAGGCGTGCGACACCACACGACGTCGCCGACATCGTGCGGCTCGCGCTCGAGGTCCAGGACGCGCACGTGGCCGGACATCCGGATCTCTTCAAGCCGGGTGGCGTCGAGCCACACGCCGAAATCGCCACGCGCGTGACCACGCCGGGACAGTTCTACTGGGTTGCGACGCTCGCCGACGACACGGTCGGATACGCCTATGCGCGCCTCGTGGTCGAACCGGAGTCGTTGTGGCGCTATGCCTCACGTCTGCTACTGCTCGACCAGATGGGCGTCGATGCGCGACATCGCTCGCGCGGGATCGGCGAGGCATTGTGGGATGCCGTGCGGGAAACGGCAGCCGCGGAAGCCGTCCACCGCGTCGTCCTGAATGTCTGGTCGTTCAATCGCGGCGCGCGGCGGTTCTACGAGCAGCTCGGATTCACGCCGTTTCAGGAGCGCCTGGCGTTCGCGATCGAGGCGCCGGACCACCAGTCCGGTTAAACTTCCAGTCCCGGACATCTGAGGTCACATGTCCAACGGCCCCTGCCATCACATCACTGCCATCACGACGGTCCGTCAGCCGGAGCACTACCAGTGCGATGAGTGCATCAAGACGGGCTCCCGCTGGATGCACCTCCGCACCTGCCAGGCGTGCGGCGTCACGCTCTGCTGCGACAGCTCACCCAACAAGCACGCGAGCCGCCACGCGCACTCGAGTGGACACCCCGTCGGCGCCTCCGCCGAGCCGGGTGAGCGGTGGCTGTACTGCTATCAGGATGACTCGTTCGCCGAATACTGACCGACGTGAACCACCGAAACCTGCGTCGGGGCGGATCGTACGCGATGAGACCTCCCCCCACGAGACCACGTGCTCGCTGTAGACCTGCGCAATCTGACGAAGCGGTTCGGGCCCGTCACCGCCGTCAACGACTTGTCCCTCCAGATCGAGTCCGGTGAGATCGTCGCCTTCCTCGGCCCCAATGGTGCCGGGAAGACGACGACCATCGACATGCTGCTCGGCCTCGCGCGACCCGATGCCGGAACCGTTCGCGTGTACGGCACGACGCCGGAAGACGCGATAGCCCGGGGCGACGTGTCTGCCGTCATGCAGAACGGTGGGCTGCTCAAGGACTTCACCGTCGAGGAAACCGTCGCGTACACCGCATCCCTGTACTCCCACGCGAAGCCGGTGGACGAGGTCCTCGATCGCGCCGGTATCGCGGCCATCGCCGATCGGCGCGTCGCTAAATGCTCCGGCGGCGAGCAGCAGCGCCTCCGCTTCGCGATGGCGCTGCTCTCCGATCCGCGGTTGCTCGTGCTCGATGAACCGACCACGGGAATGGACGTGGAGACGCGTCGCGCTTTCTGGGGCGCGATTCGCGAGGACGCCGAGCGTGGGCGGACGGTCATGTTCGCGACGCACTACCTCGACGAGGCTGACGCGTACGCCGACCGCATCGTGCTCATTCGTCAGGGATCCGTCGTCGCCGACGGCACGACGTCCGAGATCAAGAACCTCGCGTCGGGCCGGGTGGTCCGCGCCACGCTCCCCGATGCCGACGAGCGCACGCTCCGCGCGTTAGGCGGCGTCACGAACGTCGAGTGCCGCGGCGACACGGTCCTCGTGCAGTGCGCGGACTCGGATACCGTCGCACGCTACTTGCTCACCCACACCGCTGCGCGCGATCTCGAGATCTCGTCGAAGAACCTCGAGGCGGCGTTCGTCGCCCTGACGAGCGATATCGCGGCGGAGAATGGAGCTTCCCGATGACGACGTCCGTCCAGGATTCCACCGCGACGCCGCACGCCCACGAACGCCAGGTGCCACCGCTCGGCGGATTCAATCTGACCGCGCTCAAGCTCGAAGTGCGTCGCGTACTTCGCAATCGGCGGACGGTGATGTTCATCCTCGTCTTCCCGAGTGTGTTCTTCTTCATGTTCGGGTTGTCGTCGAAGGCGCAGGCACAGGGCGGCCCGGCGGCCATCGCGTACGTCATGATCAGTATGGCCGTCTACGGCGCGATGGTTGGCACGACAGCCGGCGGCGCAGCGGTCGCGGTCGAACGCAGTCTCGGCTGGAGTCGTCAGTTGCGCCTGACGCCGCTCCGGCCAGGCGCCTACGTTGCGATGAAGGTATTGACCGCGATGACGTTAGGCCTGATCGCGATCGTGGCGGAGTTCGCCGTGGGCGCGCTGTCCGGCGTGCACCTCGCGCCGCATGTCTGGCTGCTCTCCGGGCTCGCCGGCTGGCTCGGCTCGTTCGTGTTCGCGGCGTTCGGCCTGTTCATGGGATTCCTGCTCCCGTCCGAGAACGTGATGCAGTTCGTGGGGCCGCTGCTCGCCGTCCTCGCGATGTTCGGCGGCCTCTTCATCCCGCTCTCGGCGCTGTCGCCGACGATGCGCACGGTTGCGCATTTCTCGCCCGTATGGGGCGTCGGAGTGATCGCGCGAGCGCCGCTCGTGGGTGGGTTCTCGTCAGGCGCGATCATGAGCGTCGTCGCGTGGACGCTGGTGTTCGGAGTGGGGGCAATGGCGCTCTTCAGGCGGGATACGGCACGGGTTTAGGCGACAGGCGACAGGCGGCCGGCGGCCGCTTTACCGCGCAGTCCGAAGTTACCTGCCGCCTGTCGCCTGTCACCTGCCGCCTGCCGCCTGCCGCCTGCAGTTCACAGCTCCAGGTACAGCGATGCCGTATCGATGCGTGCTCCATTGGATCCGAGCGAATAGCCTGGAATCACACCGACCTCTTTATAGCCGAGTGGCTTATAGAAGCGATCAGCCACATTGCGGCGTGCGTTGAGCAACAGGAGCGAACGGCCGCGCTCGCGCGCGGACGCATGCAGCGCCGTCATCAGCGCTGCGCCGACGCCCCGGCCACGAAGCGTCCGGGCGACGAACACCTTCTGCACGTCAGCTCTGTGCCGAGCGTTAGGCAGCGACGGAAGCCACAGTTGCGCGGAACCGGCTACCCACCCATCACGGAACACACCCACGAGCAAGCGCGAGCCGGCGGCGAGCTCGGGACCGAGACCGATCCAGTACTTCCACGCGGCGGCCGGCACGACAGGTGGGATGAAGCCGAGGGGCGCTCGGTCGTCGACGGTGTCAACGAGCAGATCGACCAGCGCCGGCACCAGCGACGGGAACTCGTCCGGCCTCACCGTGCGAATCTCGATGGTCATGCGCGTCCCGCCTAACGCCCGGCCGACTCGGTGACCAACAGCGGGATCCGCCGCCCGTCGCGCGAAGCGACATCATCCGCCACGTCGAACGAGCCGTCCCATCGAGCGAGCAATACCGACGCGAGGCAGTTGCCGACCACGTTGAGTGACGTACGCGCCATGTCCATGAACGCGTCCACCCCAAGAATGACTGCGACGCCCTCGACTGGCAGACCGAATTGCGTGAGTGTACCCGACAGCACCACCAACGAGGCGCGAGGCACTGCCGCCATCCCCTTACTCGTCAACATGAGCGTCAACATCATGAGGATCTGCTGGGACACGGGCAGCGCGATCCCCGCCGCCTGCGCGACGAACATCGACGCCATCGCGAGGTACAGCGTCGTCCCATCCATGTTGAACGTGTAGCCGGCGGGCAGCACGAACGAAGCGATCCGACGCGGCACACCGAGTCGCTCCATGTTGGCCAGTGCCAGTGGGAGAGCCGCCTCGGATGACGCCGTCGAGAACGCGATGAGCCACGGCTCTTTCGTCGCGCTCCAGAACCGCCGCACCGGAACCCGGAAAGCCATCGCGATCGGTAACAGCACGAACAGAGCGAAGACGATGAGCGCACCGTAGAGCGTGAAGACCAGCGCGCCGAGGTGTCGCAGCACACCGATGCCGCTCTTCCCGACCGTCGTCGCGATGGCGCCGCCGACGCCGATGGGCGCGAACCGCATCACGAGCCCGGTGAACTCGAACATCACGTCGGAGAGCGCCTGGCAGAATGTCAGCATCAGCGTCTTCGCCGGCCCGCGGACCCTCGCGAGTGCCACGGCGAACACGATGCTGAAGAACGTGATCTGCAGCGCGTCGTTGTGAGCGGCCGCGTCGACGAAGCTCTGCGGAACGATGTGCTCCAGAATGCTTCCGAAGGCTGGCGCCTTCGCGATTGGCTCCGCGCCAGCTTCGGCGGCCGTCGTACCGAGTGTCACACCCGCCCCCGGCTGTGCCACGTTCGCGGCGAGCAGCCCCACGGCTAGCGCCAGAGCGGTGACGACCTCGAAGTAGATGAGGGAGCGGACGGCGAGTGTTCCGATGCGTTTCATGTCGCCGCCATGTCCCGCGATCCCCACCACGAGCGTCCCGAAGAGCAGTGGCGCGACGAGCGACTTGATCATCCGAAGGAACACGTTCGACAGCACCTGCAGGTCGGACGCGCGAAATCCGCCACCGGATCGGTCCGGGAACATCCATCCCAGCAACACGCCGACGATCACCGCAATCACCACCCATTGCGGCTGCGAGATGCGGCCGATCCAGCGAAGCCGGGACATGCGATGCGGCGTTAGGCGTCCGACGAGTCGGCGTGGCGTTTTCGGGCGTCGAGCCGGTCGAGCCAGCCGACAGTGTGTTCGGCGACACTCCCGAGCGCACCGGGTTCCTCGAACGAGTTCCCGGCGCGCGGAACTCGCACCAGGACGGCGGTTCCCTGCAGTCGATCGAAGACGTCGGTGTACCCGGGCCGTGCGGGCTGCTCGTTGGCGCCGACGATGAACAGCGTCGGGGCGGTGATTTTCGGTACCGCGGCGCGCGCGAGCCCGACCAACGCACCGCGTACCGCCACGGCGAAGGTCCGGCCCGGCCGGTTCGCCGCCGTGAGGAGCACGGCAGCAGCACCCGTACCCGCTCCTGCGAGGATGGTGCGATGGGCGCCGGCGACGCCCTCGCGCTCCGCCCATTCGCACACACCGGCAAGCCGCGCAGCCGCGCGCTGGACATGGGCGTGACGCAGGTCATCCAGCCCGTCCGGATGCTGTTCCTCGCGCGTGAACAGGTCGACACGGAGCGTCGCATATCCGGAAAGACGGAGTCGACCAGCGAGGTAGCGCTCGATGTAGCTGTTGCGACTGGCCCCGCTGCCGCTGCCCAGAATCACGAGGCCACGCACGCCGCGTGCGCGCTCCCAACGTGTCGCTGATCGTACGCGCGGGACGCCAAGCTCGCCTGCGACCGTCGCGTCGAAGGCCGGGACGCCGATCGTCCGTTCCACCGGGCGCTCGTGAGCGTCGGCCCGCGTTAGGGCCGCACCCAGTTCGCGGCTCATATCGCGAACCTGCAGCGACACGCGCCGGGCAGTCTCGCCCGTCAGTGCGAAGACGTCGTCATCGCTCACGGGACTGTATTCCGCGTACGATGCCGAGATCGTGTTGAAGCGGGGCGGCGTCATCACCACGACCAGCTCGTCGACTTCAGCGCGAACCTCCTCCGCGCTCGTTTGAGCGGCCACTGGAACCGCCACGACGATGCGCGCCGGCCGTCTGTCGCGAACGCTGCGGATTGCCGCGCGCATCGTGGCACCGGTGGCCATCCCGTCGTCGACGATGATGACCGTGCGCCCGCGAAGATCCAACGACGGGAGACCGGCTCGATAAGTAGCCGCACGTCGCTCGAGCTCCATGCGCTCCCGGTCCACCAGCCTGTCAACGATCCGCGGCGGCACGCCGACGTACCATGCGATCGAATCCGCGATCACACGATGGCCTCCCTCCGCGATGGCACCAAGCGCGACCTCCTCGATGCCAGGGACGCCGATCTTGTGCGCCACGACAACGCCGATTGGCGCGCGCAGATGATCCGCGACCTCGCGGGCGACGGGAACGCCAGCTCGCGCCAGGCCGATTACTACGACCCCTGGCTGGCCGCGGTAGGCACCGAGCAGTCGGGCGAGTGCGCGTCCGGCGGCGGCGCGATCGCGGAACATCGCGCGCGGGGTCACGAGCTCGAGTGGGCGCGGCATCATCGCGTGCTCGCGTGCGCGCATCAGGGGTATCTCCATCGCGGGTCTACCCGAAACACGCACTGGGCCGGTGAAACCGGCCAGCAGCCGTCGCCGCCTAACGACTATCGATTCGCGACGACCGACTCAGTCGGCCATGACCCTCGCGCCGTTCCGCCGCAGGCGCCGTAGTGCTGCGGTGGCCTCGCGGACGTACGGCTGCAGCTCCGGATCGGCCGTGCGCCAGGCCGCCATCACGAACGCATAATTCGCGGCCGCGGCGTCGTGCTGCCCGAGTCGATCGAGCACCCGCGCGCGCTCCATGGTCCACAGCACGTCATCGACCCCGTTGCTGCACGACGTCGTTCCCGGCCAGCGTCGCTCGAGCCGATGAGCCGCCTCTCGATAGCGCCCGGCCGCCATGAGGAGCCGCACGATCGTCACCCTGTTGTCCGACCAGCACTCCGAGAGCGTATCCTTCGTGCCGGCGAGCACCCGCAACGCAGTTGCCGAGTCACCCCTCGCCAACGCGAGGTACCCGCGGCCCGACATGATGTACGCGCGAATCATTGCGTCCTCAGACGGCGTGCGAATCCGATCGCCCTCCGCCCAGAACGAGTCGATGTAGGTGCGGATCGCCGCGGTATCACCGTCGGTGGCCCACCACGAGTACAAGCGAGGCATCCGGGTGCGAGGGGCCAGCGCGAGAATTCGGTTGAACTCGGCGCGACTCGTGTCCCGAGGCACCGCGTTGAACCGGGCCAGGTCGTACATGATCAACGCACGCATCCCGTGGGAGTCGAGCGAGATCAAGCGGTCCGCGTCGCGGAGGTGTCCTCGAAACTCCAGCCCCTTCAACAGCTGCCCCGCCACACAGCCGTGACGCGTGACCCGTAGCAGCGTGTCGGTCTGCGGCCGCGCGATGTACGCTCGCGTCATCCGAACCACCATTTCGGCCGAATCCGGTATGTGCCGGAACAGTTCGGCCGCCGCGCACAGCGCATCCGGCGGCAACGTGTCGACGAGGCGAGCGACATCGATCGCCGCGGCACGCGCCGGATCGAGCAGGTCACCGGCCAACCGGATCAATTGCGACCGCGGACCCGCGGGCGCCAGGGCCAGATAGGCGTGAATGTAGCGACGTGCGCTGTCCGCCCCGTCGAGATACGCGGCGAAGCTGATCGGCCTGACGTAAGCGGGGGCAAATGCCGAATCGAGCGAGATGGCCCGCTCGTATCGCGCAAGCGTGCCCCGGTCATCCACTTCGCCCACGATCACGTCGCGGTCATACTCCGCCTGAGCCTCGGCGTGCAGGAATGCGATCTCGGCGTCGTTAGGGTAGCGACGCTGCGCCTCGGTGAGCGCTTCGCACAGCCGATCGAAGAGCGCTTTCTCGTTCGAGTACGTCCCATCCGTCAGCGCGCGCCGGCGCGCGAAGTACGTCTCGGCCGTCAGTGAATCGATGCTCGCCAGAAGCTGCTCGCGCGGTCCCAGGCCACGCACGTAGTGGCTGGGCAGTCGCATCAGCTCGTAGGCGACCGAGTCCGGCGGATCGTGTGGGTCGCGCCACCGCCTGACGGCGGCGAGCCGGTGATACGCCATCGCGAACGTCGTGTCGAGCGCCAACGCCTCCTCGAAGCGCGCCTGCGCCGAATCCCACGCCGCCGCGCGGTAGTATTGCTCGCCTTGCAGGTACGTCTTGAGTGCCGCCAGCGAGTTCGTCGGCGACGACGTCGCGTGGGCCATGTCGATCCGCCGGGAACGACCGAGCTCGCGTAGCACGCCGAGCGTCAGCGAGTCGGATAGTCGGTCCATGCGCGCGCTCACATCGCGCCGCTCGAACTCGGAGATCGTGCGGCCGGTCCGCACATCGAGCAGGCTGACCGTCGCGCGAACGGAGTCGCCGGCGGCAAGGAGCCCACCATACACCACGAGGCGCGCACCGGTCGCCTTGCCTAACGCGCGCGCCGACGCCGAGTCGGCCCGGCCGCGCCAGCGGTGCACCACCTCCGACGCCGGCACCGCCCGGATCGCCCCGGCTCCGTCCAGGCTTCGCGACATCACGTCGACAAGCCCCTCCTTCCAGAGCAGCAGAGCGGGCGCCGCGATATCGAACGGAGCGACCGCCACCAGATTCGGGTCGTAGGCCGCCGTCTGCTGCGACTCCCACACGCCGAACGACGCGACCACGACGGCCACGCCCGACGCGACTGCCACGGTCGCCCGGTTCCACTTCCGACGCCCGCCTCCGGCGAGCGTGGCATCGTCCAGCGCCAACGCCAGCTCGCCAGCGGTGCCGTACCGCTCCTCGCGCGACGGGGACATCGCGCGCAAAACCACCGTCGCGAGCTCCCGAGACACGTTGCGGCACAAGGCCCCGGGATCCGGAGCGTTACTCGTGCCCGCGCCCGCGACGACGTCCTGAACGGTCCTTCGAGCGAATGGCTGGTCCCCGGTAAGCATCTCGAAGAGCACGCAGCCGAGCGAGTACACGTCGCTTCGACCGTCGACATCCGAAAGGCCGAGCGCCTGCTCCGGGCTCATGTACGATGGCGTGCCGAGCATCGGCATCGCGATCTCTCCGGTGTCGGCACGAATGACGTTGTTGCTATCCCCGGCTTTCGACATCGCTCTGGCGATACCGAAGTCGGCGATGACCGCGTGCCCTTCGTGCAGCAGGATATTGCCCGGCTTGATGTCGAGGTGTACGACGCCGCGGCGGTGCGCGTAGTCGAGTGCCTGCGCGATCTCCTTCCCGAGTCGCACCGCTTCTTCCGGCGCGAGATGCATCTCACGCAGCAGACGATCTCGCAGCGTCTCGCCTGCCGCGAACGGCGTGATGAAGTACAGAAACGACGGCTCGCCTTCTCGGTCCGACTTCACCTCGCCCGAATCGTGGAGCGGGAGGATGTGCGGGTGTGACAGGCTCGCGGCGATCTCGATCTCGCGCTCGAACCGCTCGCGGCCGATCAGCTGGGCAACCTCCGCGTGCAGCGACTTCACCGCCACCTGACGCCCATGTTTGGCGTCGTTGGCGAGGTAAACCGTTCCCATCCCGCCGCGACCGATCTCGCGCACGATGTGGTAGCGCCCGCTGATCGGCGACGGAATCTCCGACGTCATCTCGGCCAGCAACGGCCCGTACGCGACGGTCGCCGGATCCGAGAGAATCGTGTCACCCTTATCGCATGCCGCGATCAGATTGCCGAGCTCCGCGCGGAGCTCGGCATCGTCGCGGCACACGTCATCGAGGAACGCCGACCGGTGCTCCGGCTCGACCTCGAGGGCGTCGTCGAGCAGGGGCTCGAGCAACTTCCAACGTTCGTGCGACAGCGAGCCGAGCGTCATGCGAGGTCGTCTAGTTGGTCCCCGACACCGGATCGTGAGAGGCCTCGGGACCGAGGGCCTGGTACAGCAGTCCCCGCGCCTTGATCCAGTCGCGCCGTACCGTGCGGACCGCAATGTGCAGCGCTTCGGCCGTCTCCTGCTCGGTCATCCCGCCAAAGAATCGGCATTCCACCACCCGAGCGAGTCGCTCGTCCAGCTTCGCGAGCTTATCGAGGGCTTCATGGAGCTCGAGGAGCGATTCGGCCTGCGAGTCTGCGGCCGTCAGCTCATCGTCGAGCGTGACATGGCGAAGCGGTCCGCCGCGTTTCTCTGCCCTCCGGCGTCGCGCCCGGTCCACGAGAATGTGTCTCATGGCAACGGATGAGACGCCGAGGAAGTGGGCGCGATTGCGCCAGTCCGTGCGCTCGGCGCGCGAGAACTTCAGATACAGCTCGTGCACGAGCGCGGTCGTGGACATCGAGTCGCTCGGCCGCACGGCGAGCTCGCGGCGCGCGGCGCGTCGCAGCTCTTGATAGACTAGCGGAAGAATCTGATCGAACGCCTCGCGGCGGCCCGCCCGAAGGTCTCCGAGCAACTCCGTGATGCTCGTGGTATGCTCGGGGGGCGCCTGCGAACGGTCGATCGAGGCTTCGTGATCGAGCATCGCTGGCAAAGACCACGCATCGGCGCGAGCAGGCATCTGGCGCCGGATCGGCTGGCTGCTTCCGATCGGCGTTCGAGCCTCTCCGTCGAGCTGTTGATCGCGAATGATTAACTGCGGTCGAACACGCCGCAATGTGCTGCGACTATTCGGCCTCGCACTCTGGTCGGTCTCCACGGCTCTCGGGCGAGAAACGTCCGGATTTAGGCCGGTTTCGACCGCGCGTTTGCGTTGACTGGAAGCACTCATGGGGTCCCAGGGAGGGCTACCGCTGTTGCATCGGACATCGATGAAATACGACGTGGCGATACGGCCGTCAGTCGTCGTCGTCCCCAGGGGGACGGCTCACTACTGCACGGGTACTACGTAGTCGCGGAACTAAACCGGACATTACCGACATCCAGCCGATACACCTGTTTCCTGGCTGCCCGTCCCCACGTGACAGGCAAGAACCCCCGCGTGCGGGAAATGGTTCACGCTATGCGCGGTTTGGATGACGCTTGACTCTGCGCCGTGCCTCTGCCGCTGCCACTGCCCCTGGCCGCCTGCCGTGCCTAACGCTCGTGCCGCCGGCTAGCTTTCATCATATGACACAGATCGCATATCTCGGAACCGGCCTCCTTGGGGCCGCCCTCGCTGAAGCCGCCGCCAAGCGCGGCGACCAGGTCACCGTCTGGAACCGTACCGCCGACAAGGCGCGTGCGCTCGAGCAGTTCGGCATCCACGTTGCCGCCAGTCCCGCGGACGCGGTTCGTGGCGCGACCCGCGTTCACCTCGTGCTCAAGGATGACTCGGTCGTCGAGGAAGTCATCGCGGCACTGCATCCGGGACTGGATCCGGACGCCATCATCGTCGACCACACCACCACTCAGCCCAAGCTCACAGGCGAGCGCTCAAGGCGACTGAACGCCGAAGGGGTGCGCTACATCCATTGCCCGGTCTTCATTGGACCCGCCGCCGCGCGCGCGGGGCAAGGGATCATCCTCGCGTCCGGTCCGAAACCACTGTTCGACGCGGTGAAGGATGCGCTGTCACACATGGCCCCGCGCGTGGAGTACTTCGGCGAGCGACCGGATCTCGCCGCGGTCTACAAGCTGTGTGGGAACGCCATCATCATCGGCCTGTCGGGCATCGTGGCCGATGTTTTCGCGATCGCCGGTGGCTCGGGCGTTGCGCCGGAGGACGCACTCAGGCTGCTCGACTTCTTCAATCCGGCAGCGATCATCACGGGGCGCGGGCGGAACATGGCGAAGCGAAACTTCGCGCCGGCGTTCGGGCTGGTGATGGCGAGAAAGGACGTTAGGCTGATGATGGAGTCCGCGAATGGCACGCCGCTCATCACGCTCCCGGCGATCGCCGCGCGCATGGACGCCCTGATCGCCGAGGGGCTGGGCGAGTATGACTTGGGCGTGCTGGGGAAGGACTCGGTGATCGAGGCCCTTGACTGATTCCTCAGCCGTGAGTCGGTAGCTCGAGTCGTTGCCTGTGAACGCCGTACGGCATGACGCAGGCAGCTAACGGCTAACGACTCCCGACTCCCGACTCGCACGCTTCGACCAGGCGTACAGCGGCAACCCCGCGGCCATGAGGGCAACGCCCGCGAGCGACGGCAACGGCTCGCGGGCGATCGTTGCCTCGAGCATCAGTGCGCTCGCGACCGCGAATACCGCCGGCGTCACAGGAAAACCCGGGACGCGGTAACCGGTCCACGGCTGCGTGTCCCGCCGACGGACGACGAACAGCGAAGCCACTGCCGCGCCCGCGAACAGCACGACCGCGAACCCGGTGTATGTGACGATCGCGTCGAACGTCCCGGTCAGCACGAGCACACAGCTCCAGATGCTCTGAAGCAAGATCGACGTGACGGGAAACCCATCGCGCTCGCGCACGGCAGCGAAGGCGCGAGGCAACGCGCCATCCCGCGCCATCTGCAGATAGATCCTCGGCCCCGTGATCACCATGGCGCACACGCTGCTCGCGAGCGCCGCGAGCACGACCGGCGTCAACCAGTTGCGGCGGGCCGCACCGAGCAAGACTGCCGTCGTAGCCTCGCCAGGCGTTGGCGTCGCGGCGATTCCGCCAACCGACAGCGCTTCCAGGTACGTCATGTTGAGCGCGACGTACAAAACCGTCACGACCGCGGCCCCAAGCGCGAGGGCACGCGGAACGGTACGACGAGGCGTGTCGAACTCGTTGGCAACGTACGCCGCCGCGTTCCATCCACTGTACGTGAACATCGCCGGCACCAGCGCCGCCGCGATCCCTGTGACGCCACCGGGTATCAGCGGAGGTGCAGCCATCGGCGGCGGAACACCGGGAAGCGTGACGATGCCCACAACCACGAACGCCACGATGCCTATAATGAGCAGGACGGCCAACGCGTTGTTCGTGCGGCGAGACGACTCGAGTCCCGCAACCGCGACGGCCGTGAAGACGAGGATCAGCGCCACGGCCACCAGTGTCACCGGCGAGATCGTCACGGTCAACGGACCTGCGCCGAATCGGGCGAATGGCGGACTTCCGACGCTGGGCCAGATCGGCGTCAGGTAGCGCGCGAACCCAACGGCGCTCGCGGCGATGGCACCCGAGAACCCCGCGATGAACGACGTCCACCCCGACAGAAAGCCCGCGACGGGTCCGAACGCTTCACGCAGGTAGACGTACTCGCCACCTGCGTCCGGGAAACGCGACGCCAGCTCTGCGTACGAGAGCGCGCCGGCGATCGCGAGGACCCCACCGATGACCCACACCGCGATGAACCCCGAACCGCTTCCCGTCAGGCTGGCGACGATGCTCGGGACCGTGAAGATGCCCGCCCCGATGACCGTCGACACCACGAGCGCGGCACCATCGAGCGTTCCGAGTTGTCGCCGTTGCTTGCTCATCCGAACCCCGGGCCGTTTACTCGTATTGTCATGCCCACGCTTCGCACCGCCAGGCCTGGCGACGTCCCCGCCATCCGCGATCTGATCGTCGAGTCGGTTCGCGGCCTCAGCGTGTCGGTCTACTCACCGGCGCAAATCGAAAGCGCGCTCACGTACATCTTTGGTGTCGACACCCAACTCATCGCCGACGGAACGTACTACATCATCGTCGATGCCGACGCAGTGGTCGCGGCGGGAGGGTGGAGCGGCAGACAGACGCTGTTCGGCGGCGACCAACACAAAGGCGAGGCTGACCTAACGATCGACCCGGCGACGTCGCCGGCACGCATCCGGGCGTTCTTCGTTCATCCTGCCTGGGCACGACGTGGGCTCGCGCGCCGGATCTACGCCGCGTGCGAAGCGGCAGCTGCCGCCGCCGGGTTCCGGCGATTCGAGCTCATGGCCACGCTTCCCGGCGTACCACTCTATCGCGCGCTCGGCTTCGTGGATCTCGAGCCGGTGAGCGTGCCGCTGCCGGACGGGCTCACGCTCCCGTGCATTCACATGCAGCGGCCCATGGGAGTCGTAAGTCGCGAGTCGTGAGTCGTGAGCTGTGAACGGCGTTCGCGATACGACGTCAGGCAGCTCACGACCCACGACTACCGACTCACCAGATGTCCCCGACGGTGTACCCATCCGGGAACGGATCGTCGGGATCGACGACGTAGGACGCCATCCCGGTAATCCATGCCTGGCCGCCTAACGTCGGCACGACGGCAGGGTATTTCCCAACCCGCGTTTCTTCCACGAGGCATCCGGTGAACACGGTGCCCAGAACGCCGGCATGGCGGAAGGCCTGCCCGAGCGGGAGACGCCCTTTCGCGTGAAGCGTCGCCATCTTCGCGCACGTCCCGGTCCCGCACGGCGAGCGGTCGATGGCCCCGGTCCACGTGGACGGCCGGCTCCAGTCGAGGGTGCCCGTCGAGACGACCACCGCGTTCTGCCAGTCGGCGTCGTCGCGGAGCGGCGGGCCGGACAGCTGGGCGATCGTGACGCCGTCGAACCCCGGTTGCTCGGGATGCACGATCGGACATTGTTCGCGCGCAGCGGCCTTCACCATCTCGCCGATCCGCACGATGTCGCGCCCTTCGTCAGGCGTTAGGCGGAGACCGAACTGCGTCGCGTCGGCGATCACGTAGAACATCCCGCCGTACGCGACATCGACGGTCACCGTCCCGAGGTGCGGCACCTCGATCGCCCTGTCGAGGTAGGCGGCGAACGCCGGCACGTTCCGAAACGTCACGCGCTTCACCTTGCCGTTCACACAATCTGCCGTGACGCGAATGAGCCCCGCCGGTGTTTCCAGGGTGAGCTCCGTGACCGGCTCCTGCATCGGAACCATCCCCGTCTCGAGCAGCACGGTCGTGACGCAGATCGTGTTCGTCCCCGACATGCCGGGGTACTCCACCTGCTCCATGATCACGAACCCTGCATCCGCTTCCGGGTGCGAGGATGGCAGGATGAGATTGCAGTTCGCCGCCGGATATCCGCGCGGCTCACGCAGCATGCGCTTCCGCAGCCCGTCCGCATGATCGCGCAGGTGACACATCTTGTCATACATCGTGTCGCCTGGCACGTCGAGCACGCCTCCCACGATCACGCGGCCATGCTCGCCACAGGCGTGTGCGTCGACGGCGTGTACGAGGTTCGAGACACGCATCAGGCGTGCGACTCGAGCGGAGCGTCCTGCGTCGACCAGCGGCGCACCTGCGCGTCGTAGCGAGCCCTCGCCGCATCGACTTCGGCGAGATGCGCGCCCGACCAATCGATGAGCGCGTGGACGATCTGTCGGAGCGTCGCGCCCAGCGGCGTGAGCTCGTACTCCACACGCGGCGGCACCTCGGGGTACATCGTGCGGCTCACGAGCCCATCGCGCTCGAGGCCGCGCAGCGTCACGGTGAGCATCCGCTGACTGACGCCATCCACACGCCGACGCAGCTCGCTGAACCGCAGCGGCCCCGCCTCCGCGAGCACGTGGATGATGTACATGGACCACTTGTCCGCCACGCGCACGAGCATCTCCCGCGCGCGGCAGTTGGTCGGCGTGTGCTCTATCTCGGGTGGCGGCGCCGAGTGGACTGCTTCATTCACAGCCATGGTTACTCCGAGGTCACTGAGGCACGTTCGCGTGCGTTCTTTTCGTCGGCACGCGCCGTTCTTACCTTGACGATAGTTACCGACGGGAACCTAGGCAACAAGAGGTACTACCACACCGCGAGGAAGTATGAACACGATCTATCCTGCCGACCCCGTTATGGCGGCCTTCGGACTGCTCGTCGCCCGCCTGGTGATCGGGCTGCTCATGGCTGCGCACGGCACGCAGAAGCTCTTTGGCTGGTTCGGGGGCTACGGGCTCAACACGACCGGCGAGTTCTTCGTGCAGCTCGGCTTCGAGCGTGGGCGGGCCTTTGCTGCGCTGGCGTCGGTGGCGGAGGTGGCGAGTGGGCTGCTCGTGACACTGGGGTTCCTCGGCCCGGTCGGGCCGGCGCTCATGATCTCGGTAATGCTGGTCGCGGCGATCAGCGTCCATTGGAAGAACGGGCTGTTCGCGACGCACAACGGGATCGAGGTCCCGCTGCTGTACGCAACGGGGGCGTTCGGCCTCGCGTTGACGGGATTTGGCGATTACTCGCTCGATGCGCTGTTCGGCATTCGCGCGGCGTGGACGCCGGGGATCACGTGGGCCGTGTTGGTGGTCGGCATTGTCGGAGGGATAACGAACCTGATGATCAGGCATCCCGCCAAGGCACGGGCCTAACGCGGAAGTCGATGGTCGGTAGTCGTTAGTCTTTAGCTAACGACTACCGACTATCGACTCTACATGGTAGTTGCCTTCCGAGGGGGCACGTAGATAACCGGCAACTGAAGCTCGGTCAGCAGCTTGTTGATGGTGACCAGGTCCGCGTCCTCCAGGGCCTGGAGCTTCTTGAGCTGGTCCCCGACCTTGCCGGAGAAGTCCGCGAACATCTCGCCGTGCTGCTTCGTCGGCCCGTAGTCACCCGTCTGCACCTGCCCGTTGATCGTGATCAGGATGTTGTAGAGCTTCACCGGCTGATCGAGCGTGCACTGGTCGGCGTGGCATCCCACCTCGTACAGCTCCGCGCGAATCGCCTCGAGCTTCTCGCGCAGCGGCTTCACCGCGTCGGACACGCGTGACCCGGAGGTGCCAGCCTTGCTCTGCGACAAACGCTGATCGAGCTGGGACTGGAGGTCCTCGATGCGCGTCGCGCCGTCGGCCACGTCGTTGATCCGGTCACGGACGTTGAGCGCGAGGTTAAACTGGCGCACGAGCTCCGCGGGCGGCGTCTTCACGCGCGGGTCCGACACGACCGTGAATTGCCTGACGAGTGTATCGCGGCCTGCGATGAGCCGGACCGAGTAGTTGCCCGGCGGGGCGACGGGACCATCGGTCGGGCCTTCATCGATCACCGTGTTCTTGAGCTGCTTGATCCCCGGGTAGCGCAGATTCCACACGAACCGGTTCGTGCCCGCCCGCGCCGACACGATCGAGTCCGCTGGCTCGTAGACGAGGCTGTCGCGCATCCCCTCGCGGGCTCGACGCGCAATCGAGTCGGCCGCGGTCTTGAGCGTATCGTTAGGTGTCGAGTCGTTCGTGTAGGTGCGGATCACCTTCCCTGTACCATCGCGGAACTCGAGCGACACCTTCGCCGAGGGCGTCGACTTGAACCAGTAGTCGATCGTGGCGCCGCCGCGTGGATTCTGCCCGGCCGTGAGACTCGCGCCACCGCCACTCACCCAACGCACGGCCGGCGCCGGCTGGAACACGAACATCCCTTTGTTCATCACGGAATCCGCGATCTGGCGCAGCACGGAGATGTCGTCGATCACCCAGAACGCGCGCCCGTGCGTCGCGGCGATCAGGTCGTTGTCATGGACGGCGAGATCGCGGACGCTCGCACGTGGCAGATTGAGCTGCAGCGGCTCCCACCGCGCGCCGTCGTCGAAGGACACGTACACTCCGGTCTCTGTGCCCGCGAAAAGCAGCCCGCGCCGTACGCGGTCTTCGCGAATGCTCCGCGTGTAGGCGCCCGTCGGGATGCCGGTGTTGATCGCCGTCCACGTCTGACCGTAGTCCGTCGTCTTCCAGAGATACGGCTTGAAGTCGTCCTGTTGATAACGGTTGGTCGCCAGATACACCGTGCCCGCATCGAAATGCCCGGGCTCGATCACAGCCGTCCGCGTGAACTTCCCGAAGCCCTTGGGTGTGACGTTCGTCCAGTGCGCGCCGCCATCGCGCGAGACGTGCACCATCCCATCGTCACTGCCCGCCCAGAGCACGCCTTTCGTGAGGGGCGACTCGGCGAAGGCGTAGATCGTCGCATACCACTCGGTGCCCGTCATGTCACCGTGAATCGGTCCGCCGGACCTGCCTAACGTCGCCGGATCGTGCACCGTGAGGTCCGGGGAGATCTGCGTCCAGCTCGCGCCTTCGTCCGTCGACTTGTGCACGTACTGCGACGTCACGTAGAGCGTGCTCGGGTCGTGCGGTGAGATGAGCGTCGGGAAGGTCCACTGGAATCGGAATGGCACATCCTTCACCGCCCATCCATCGTAGTTCGCCATCCACACCGAGATGTCGCGCTGTTGGCCGGTCGCGTGGTCCACCCGGCTCAGGAAGCCGGTGTAGCAACCACCATAGGTAATGTTCGGATCGCGCGGGTCGACCGAGATCGTCGCATTCTCACAGCCGGCCACCGGGTAATAGTCGCGCTCGCCGATCTGGCCGTCGTCCGAGCGGCTGGCGATCGACACCGTCGAGTTGTCCTGCTGTGCCCCATACAGGCGGTACGGGAACTGGTTGTCGGTCGCGACGTGATAGAACTGCGCCGTCGGCTGGTTGTAGATGCTCGACCAGGTTTCGCCACCGTCGTACGAGATCGTCGCACCACCGTCGTTGCCGTTGATCAAGCGGCGCGAATCCTTCGGATCGACCCACATGATGTGCGTGTCGCCGTGCGGCACGCGAACGCGCGAGAACGTCTTGCCGCCGTCCACGGAACGCCAGACGCTCAAGTTCATCACGTACACCGTGTTCTCGTCGGTCGGATCGGCAGTGACGGCCGAGTAATACCAGGCGCGCACCGACCATTTCTGGTCGTCGCTGGTGCGCTGCCACGTAGCGCCGCCGTCATCCGAGCGGAAGATCCCGCCTGACGAGTCGGGCGCCTCGATGCTCGCGTACACGCGCTGTGGATTCGCGGGCGAGATCGCGACGCCGATCTTGCCTAACGGTTTCACCGGGATACCGGGGTTGAACGTGATCTCCTTCCACGTCTCGCCACCATCGGTGGTCTTCCACAACCCGCTTCGGCCGCCGCCGGCGTTCATGCCCCACGGCGTGCGCTGGAACTTCCACATCGACGCGAACAGGATGCGTGGGTTCGACGGGTCGATCGTGAGATCCATGCCGCCGGTGGAATCGTTGAGGAACAGCACTTTCTTCCATGAGCGGCCGCCGTCGGTGGTGCGGAAGATGCCCCGCTCCGCATTCGGTCCGAAGGCATGGCCGATCGCGGCGACGTACGCCCGATCGGGATCACGCGGATCGATCACGACGTCGCCGATCTGCTGCGTGTCGGTGAGGCCGAGGTGATGCCATGTCTCGCCGCCGTCGGTCGAGCGGTAGACGCCGGTGCCATAGGTCAGATCTTCGCGTGGCTGCGACTCGCCCGTGCCAACGTAGATCACGTTCGGGTCGGACGGCGCGACGGCGACCGCGCCGACCGATGAGATATCAGACTTGCCATCGGTGACATTGCGCCACGTCTGGCCACCGTTGGTCGTTTTCCATACACCGCCATTCACGGCACCGAAGTAGAAAACGAGTGGCCGGCTGGGATCGCCGGCGACGGCATCGACGCGTCCCCCCCGGAATGGGCCGACGAGCCGCCAGCGAAGCGCTTTGAATCGCGACGAGGTCGCCCCCGGGTTCGAATACAGGCTCGAGTCGTAGGCGGGATTCAGGAGGGCCGGCGGTGTCGCGCGCTCGGTGGGTCGAGGAGTTCGCTGCGCGCCTACGGCAACACCGTGGACAGTCAGCAGGACGACGGCAGCGCGAAGTACGCTCGGTCTCATGCAAAGGCTCAGGTTGGGAGTCTGGTAAGGCTGTTCGCTCCTTGTCGGCACCGCCAGGGCCTGCTGTCCAGCGCGCGCGATCGGCGCTCCGCGTCGCCGGCAAACATCCAGAACGGAGGGGTCGACCGCATGAGCGGCATGAGCAGCATACTGGGCATCCCTCCGTGGCACGCATGACTCCTCGCGCAACGACTTGATTGAAGGCAACAGCTCTTCGGGATAGTGCCGTCCCGAGCGGCCGTTCCCCTTTTTCATTTCGGCTCGTGGGGAGAGGGCGCTTCCCGGTAGAGCAGGATGCTCAGTATGCTGCTCATTTCGCTCATGCGTTTGACCCCTGGGTTCTGGATGCTGGACGTGCGCCGTGAATCCTCCCGACCGCGATCCGCACCATCGACCGCTTATAAGTCGTTAGGCATTCACCGCCGGCCCACCAGTCGTGTTGATCCACTGCGTTGGACAAGTCCCGGACTGCTACGACCGTAGTCGTTCGATAGCGACGCCACTCTATGGTAGAGAGTGTCGCGGTATGTAACGACAGCGTCGCGCCGACAGATGACTTGCGCGGACTCACGAGCCGCGATGGTGGCCGCGAATGGGTTGCCAACCAAATGCACGTTGCTTCTGTCCAATCGCGGTCACCCTGAGCAGCAACGACTCAATGCTCCTTGTCCTTTCCCTCGGCGCCGCCGCTGTCCTTTTTCAGGGGCCGAGCCCTTCACATACTCCGCAGACGGCAACGGCAACCGCCGTCCTCGCTCGTCAGGCACCGACCATCGACGGCCGTGGCGACGACGAGGTCTGGCGTGAGGCGCCGAAGAGGTCCGGCTTTCGGCAGTTCTCGCCGCACGTCGACGCCGATCCTTCGTTTCCCACGGAATTCCAGGTCGCGTACGACGAGAAGAACCTGTACGTGTTCGTGCGGATGTTCGACCCGCATCCCGACAGCATCATGCACGCGCTGTCGCGTCGCGACGTGCGCGGGCCATCGGATCAGATCAAGCTGCTGATCGACTCGTATGACGACAAACGGAGCGGCTTCGAGTTCGCGGTGAATCCCGACGGTGTGAAGCGGGATTTCGCGATGAGCAACGACGGCAACGAGGATGATTCCTGGAACGGGATCTGGGATGTCGGCACCAGAGTCGATTCGTTAGGCTGGACGGCGGAATTCCTGATCCCGTTATCGCAGCTCCGGTACGCGCGGGCGCCGTCCCACACGTTCGGATTCGGCGTCTGGCGCGACATCGAACGGTACGCCGAGCGCTCGGCGTGGCCGGCCTACGTGCCAAACCGGAATGGGCTTAGCTCTCAGCTGGGTCGGCTCAACGGCCTCACGGGCATCACGAGCGCGAAGCGGCTCGAGGCGACGCCGTATGCCGTGACGAAGAACGTGCAGCGCACGATGGCGAACGGCCAGTTCCAGCGCGACCAGCAAATGAGCGTTGGCGGCGACCTCAAGTTCGGCGTGACGCCGAACGTCACGCTCGACGCGACGGTGAACCCCGACTTCGGCCAGGTCGAGGCGGATCCGGCACAGCTGAACCTCACCGCATTCGAGACGTTCCTCCCCGAGCAGCGCCCGTTTTTCGTGGAAGGCACGAGCTTGTACAAGTTCGCGCTGAACTGCTACATCGTCGTCGACTGCAGCACCAACGAAGGGCTGTTTTACTCTCGGCGCATCGGTCGCGCGCCGACGCTGGGAGACGATTACGGCGACGCCGACACACCGTCATCGACGCCGATCGCGGCCGCGACAAAGCTGACCGGGCGCACGACCCGCGGACTCTCGTTCGGCCTGCTCGACGCCGTGACGCCGCAGGTCACCGGCGTGCGCGATCTGACGGTGGAACCGCTGACGAATTACGCCGTCTTCCGCGGGCAGCAGGACCTGCGGGGCGGCGAGACCAGCATCAGCTTCATCGGCACCGGCGTGAATCGCCAGCTCGACGACCTCACCCGGCCGTTGCTGCACTCGAGCGCGTTCACGACGGGCGCGACGTTCCGCAATCGCTTCCACAACCGGCAGTACGAGATCGCGGGTCAGTTCGCGGCGTCGCGCCTTGCGGGGTCGGCGGACGTGATCGCGGCGACGCAGCAGAACGCCGTCCACTACTACCAGCAGCCGGGGGATGATTACGACGTCGACCCCACGCGCACGTCACTGTTCGGGCACTCGGAACAGCTCAAGATCGGGAAGTACGGCGGCGGCATCACCCGGTTCGAGTCGAGCATCGTTAGGCAGTCGGCCGGGTTCGATGTCAACGACCTGGGCTTCCTCCGTCGCGCCGATATCCTGGACTGGAGCACCTGGAGCGCGCTCACCTTTCAGGATGCGAAGTGGATCTACCGGTGGGCGCAGGTCAACGGCAACTACTGGCAGACGTGGAACACTTCGGGCACGCGGCTCGAGAACGCCATCAACGTCAACGGCCATATGGGGCTCAGGAACAACTGGGACGTCCATATGGGCAGCACGTTCGGCAAGTTGACGCCGAGCTATTGCGACCGGTGCACGCGCGGCGGCCCGGTGCTCCGCCAGTCACACACCTACTCGCCGTGGGGCGGCTTCAATACCGACGGCCGGCGGATCGTCTCGGGCGGCATGTGGACGAATCTCTGGTTCGGCGACGAGGGCAAGTCCCACGGGTACAATCTGAGCCCGTACGTGAACCTGCGGTTCTCGACACAATTCCAGATCAGCCTCGGGCCCAACTTCACGCGCGATCACAACAACACGCAGTGGTTCGGCAACTTTACCGATACCACCGGGGCCACCGCGGGCCTGACGCATTACTCGTTCGCGCACCTGGATCAGCGAACGCTCTCGATGAGCATGCGGCTCAACTACACGGCAACGCCGAACCTCACGTTCGAGTTCTATGGACAGCCGTTCGTGTCCACGGGCACGTATGCCGACATCCGCGAGGTGAGCTCCACGCCCGGCGCGGACAAGTACGATGACCGCTTCGTGGCGTATGCGCCGCCGGAGGGAACCAAGACGCAGTTCAAGTACACGCAGCTCCGCACGAACACGGTCGTACGATGGGAGTATCGCCCGGGATCGACGCTCTTCGTCGTATGGACGCAGGGTCGTCAGGATGACTCGAACCAGAATCCCGACCAGTCGTGGTCGCGCGACTATCGCGACCTGTTCGGTTTGCACCCGGACAACACGTTCCTCGTCAAGGTGGCGTACTGGTTGAGTCGCTGACTGGGGACTGGGGACTGGGGACTGGGGACTCGGCCGAGAAAGCTTTTAGCGCCGGGGAGGCCTCCTCTGCGGTATAGCCCCCGGTCGAGGCCCTAGTCCCACTCCCGAAGGTTCCGGATTCAAGAATCCTTGTTCATTTCATTGCTGAAGGGTCGCGATAAAGCGCCCGGAGCAGCTTCGTTAGCATCCTGCCGATCGATCCAATTAGCTCGAATGCCTTGGCGCATTCGTCCTCGCTGAGGTGCTTGCAGCGAATCGCGACATATAGAATCGATTCCACCTCGAGTAACGACCCGCGCGAAATCGACACGTGGTGTGCGTACTCAAGACGGTGTACACGCCCGTTGCCTTCGGCGATGTTCGATGGCACCGACAGGGCAGCACGGCCTATCTGGTTCGCCATCGCGAAGCGGCGA
>DATCGG010000060.1:0-12784 GCA_036509075.1 Gemmatimonadaceae bacterium | reverse complement strand
GTATCAGGGCAAGCGGCTCAACAGCCCGAACGACCTCGTCTATCGCTCGAACGGCGATCTCTATTTCACCGACCCGCCATACGGGCTCAAGGGCCAGAACGCCGATCCCGCAAAGGAGCTCAAGTTCAACGGCGTCTATCGCCTAACGCCATCCGGTCAGCTGACGCTCCTCACCACGGAGTTGACCTATCCGAATGGGCTCGCGTTCTCGCCTGACGAGAAGACGCTCTATGTCGCAAACTCCGACCCGAAAAAGGCGATCTGGATGGCATACGACGTCCACTCGGATGGCACGATCGGGAAGGGCCGCGTGTTCTTCGACGCCACGGCGCTCGTGAGCGACGCCAAGCCGGGTTTGCCGGACGGCATGAAGGTCGATCGATCGGGAAACCTGTTCGCCTCCGGGCCGGGCGGGATCCTCATCATCTCCCCCGCAGGGAAACACCTCGGCACGATTGTGACTGGACAGCCGACCGCGAACTGTGCGTTCGGCGACGACGGCTCAACGCTCTACATGACGGCGAACGATAGGCTGCTTCGCGTGCGACTGAGGACGAAGGGACTGGCGGTCGTGGGTGCAACAGTCTCCACCGCGATTGCGGGCACTCAGTCCGGCACGCCCGTTCGCGAGGGCTACGTCACGACATCCGACTCGGGCCGCCTCTTCTATCGAGTGATGGGACGAGGCGGTGACACGGTCATCGCGATTCACGGTGGCCCCGGCGTCGACCTCGAGAGCATCGCCGGTGACTTCGCGCCGCTGGCCGAGCATCACGTCGTCATCTTCTATGACCAGCGTGGGGCGGGACGGTCGGAGCTGCCAAAGGACACGACGCGTCTCGTGGTCGCACGTCAGATTGCCGATCTCGACGAGGTGCGTCGCCATTTCGGAGCGCAGCGCGTGACGCTCGTCGCGCACTCGTACGGACCGCTGCTCGCCGTGTCGTACGCGCTGGTGCATCCCGACGCGGTGAGCCGGATGGTGTTTTTCGGTCCGGTGCCGCCTCGTCGCGGCGACTTCTGGCAGCGCTTCGCGGCGAACATGGCCCCGCGACTCGACTCGGCCTCGCGCGCCAAACAGGCTGACGCGAGCAAGCGTCTGGCCGATCCTAACGCGGACACCAGACAAGCGTGCCGCGACTATTGGGCGGTCGGGATGCGTCCGCGGCTCGCGGAGCCTGACCGCACTCTACCGCTCATCAAGTCGGACCTGTGCGCGTCCGACCCGGCGGGCATTCGCTACGGCCTGACGATCACGAACCGGGTCGTGATGGCCTCGTACGGCGACTGGGACCTGCGCGAGCGACTGCGTCAATTGACCGTCCCGACGCTCGTCGTCCACGGCGAGCAGGAATCCATTCCGATGGACCTGGTCGAGGAGTGGGTGACATCGCTGCCGCACGCACGACTCTTTCGCGTGCCGAAGGCCGCGCACTTTACCTACGCCGAGCGACCCGAGCTCGTGTGGCCTGAGGTGGAGCGCTTTCTCGCAGAGCCACCGAGATAGGCGCGGGCACCGAATCTCCAGCGTCCCGGGGTCGTTCATTTCTGAATTTCTGGCCCGTTGCGAGCGGAGCCGTCACGGCCGATGCGATCCGGAGCATCCGAGTAATCCGCTGCATCCGAACCCCCTTTGGTCTGTGGGGGCAGCCTTCTCGGGTCGGGCATCTACGACGAAGGGGTGTTCGGATGCCACGGATCACCAGGATCGCTCCCAGAACTGCCTAACGTGTTGTCGCAACGAGCCGGGATTTTTGTGAACGGCCTCGGGGAGCCGGCGCGTCCAGCGCCAGTTCAGTCCATTGCGTTCGCGCTGCTCAGCACCTGACCGCAGGATTCCAGTCACCGAATAGGCCAGCCGCGTTCTTGCGCCACGCCCAGACGTGCAGTCCCCAATAGTTGTACTGATCGTAGCGCTTGTACTCCTGGCCGAACAATCGCGGTGGCTTCTCGGTCGCGGGGTGCACGCGGTAGGGCACGATGTACTCCACGGCGACGAGCTCCGGCTTCCCTTCCCCATCCGTCGCGTAGATCAGCATCTCGGGATGCTCGATCTCTTGCTTGTCGTCGATCGACTTGCGGTCGATCATGTGGTACCCCATGCCGCCCATCGTCGAATCGGCGATGCACTTCGGCATCGTGGTGGGGTAGCCCGCGGCCTCGGCCGCCGCAAGCTCGTGGTACTTGTCCGTAGCCGCGCGGAGCGTCTCCACATCCCGGCGCACGTTTGCATCGAAGCCGTCCGCGAAGGCCGGGGCCGGTGCAGTTGTCGCCGGGCGAGCGTTGGCGGTGCACGCCACGGCACCGAAGACGAGTGGGATACCGAAGCCGCGAACGATGGTGTGCATGGTGACCGCCTGAGACGGAAGGAGTGCGACGCGCGCGCTACCATGCGGCCGACCAGTCGACGCAGCAATCGGCCGAGTCCCAAGCGTGATACACAGGGGCGAGACGTGTACGCGCCGCCCTTTAGCCGCGAAACAGGCCCCACGTCTCCAGCTCGGCATCGACACGCACGTGGCCGACCACCTTGTATCCGAAGCGCTCGTAGAACGTCAGATTCTCGGCCCGTTCAGTCGTTAGGCTCACGCCGGCGGATGGCGGGTCGGCGCTCGCCGCTGCGTGGACCGCCTCAAGGAGGGTGCGCGCCAGGCCGCGATGCTGCTGCGCCCTGCGGACGCCGATCATGTTCAGGTGGTGATGCGGCGGGTGCGCGGCGAAGAAGTTCGCCGCCTGCATGTAGGTATCGTACCGGAAGCGTGCGTCGGCGCCGAGCTCGGCCCAGATGGCTTCACGGAGCGCAATGAACGCCGGCCGCGGATTGGACGATCGCGGGAAACTCATCACCGCCGCCGCGACCAGCGCGCCCGAGTCATCGCGGACACCCACCATCGGCTCGTCGCGATAGGCGCGCGCACTCACGAACAGCTGTACGAGGCGGTGGAGTCGCACCCTGTACGGTGCGCCACCCGCCGGGACGTCCGGTCCGAGCACATAGCGCATCACGGGATAATCCTGGAACGCATCGCTCAGGACCGACACGACCTCCACCACGTGATCGAACGACAGCGCCGTGAGCGTCATGCCGCGCACCTCCCGGTTTCCGGCCTTGACATAGATAGCGTGCTATGGAATATTCCGGCTAGATACATAGCTGGCTATTCAGTTCTCACTCACCATGGCATTCGATAGGCTGGAGTCTCCGGGACACGTCGTCAATTGCCTCGCCCGACTGTTCGCCGGCGCGCTCTACCGGCGGATTGGCGAACATGGCGTGAACACGGGGCAATTCCCGGTACTCCTCATGCTGTGGGAACAGGACGGGGTGACCCAGGCTTCACTGGTCGAGAAGCTCGCCGTCGAACAGCCGACCATGGCGGGAACGCTCAAGCGGATGGAGCGTGCTGGGCTGATCAAACGGGTTGCCGACCCCAACGATCGCCGACAGGCGCACATCCATCTCACCAGGAAGGGCCGGGCACTCGAGGATGCGCTCGTCGCCGGCGCGAAGGACACGACCGCGATCGCGCTCGCTGGCGTCACCGCCGCCGAGTCCGCGCAGTTCATGAAGCTGGCGAGGCGTATGATCGAGAATCTCGAGCGGGACGATCCCGCTGAGTGAGCGTGCACGCGGACGTGTCGCCCGTGCAAACCAGGAGGGACGATGACGTTTCAGCTGATCGCCACATTGTGCGCGGCCATCTTCACGGGCGCCGCCATCTACATCAATCTCGTCGAGCACCCGGCGCGCATGTCCCTCGGCGTCGCCGCGGCGCTGGCGGAGTGGAAACCCTCGTACCGGAGGGCGACGCTGATGCAGGCGCCGCTCGCGATAGCGGGGCTGGTGGCGGCGCTCGGTGCCTGGGCAATCGGCGGTGGTCGTGCGTGGCTGTTCGGCGGCCTGGTGCTCGGGGCCGTGGTGCCGTTCACGCTGCTCGTCATCTTTGCGACGAACGAGCAGCTGCAGCGGCTCGACCCGAGTTCACAAGGTGACCTCGACCGGGCTCACGCACTGCTGGACCGCTGGAACCGATTGCACGCGGTTCGAAGCCTCCTGAGCTTCACCGCGCTCGTCATCTTCCTCGTCCTGCTCCGATAGGACTGAACCGCCTAACGACTGTGCTTCTCGACGGCGGCCTTCACGGTTGCATTGTCGGCAGCGCGCTGCACGTCCTCGGGAAAGTCTTCCATCTCGAACACCTGGCGAAGCTCGACGAAGTCCGTGTTCGTCACCGGGACGCGCTTGGCCCACTCGACGGCTTCTTCCTTCGATTTGACGTCGAGCATCCAGAATCCGCCGATGATCTCCTTGGCCTCGGTGAACGGGCCGTCCTTCACCTTCGGCTTGCCGCCAGGGAAGTACACGCGCGCACCCTTCGAGCTCGGGTGAAGTCCCTCCAGCGAGACCAGCACACCGGCCTTCGCGAGCTCTTCGTTGTACTTCATCATTTCGGCGACGGCATCTGCGGGCGGCACCGCCATGGACTCGGCCACGCGGTCAGGGTACATGATCATGAGGAATCGCATCACAGGCTCTCCAAGAGTGTTCGAGTCGATCGCTCAAACGGCGCGGCCGTTTTACATGAGCAGCATGAGCAGCATACTGGGCATCCATCCGGGTCGCCCAACACTCGTCGCGCAACGAGCCGAAATGAAATGGGAAACTGCTTTCGGGGACGTTGGTGTCCCGAGCGGCCGTTCCCCTCTTTCATTTCGGCTCGTGGCGCGAGGTGACTTCCCGATAGAGCGGGATGCAAAGCATGCTGCTCATGCCGCTCATGCGGTCGACCCCTCCGTTCTGGATGCCGGACCTTCAAGGCAGATCGTCCCGAGAGAGGCCCTCAGTCGGGACGATCGCGATCCCTCCCTGCGCTCGGAATGACGACCTACCGCAGTCCCACCAGCCCCTTGATGGACTCACGTAGCTTGGCCGAGTCGTAGCCGAGGCCGCGGCGGAAGACTGTCTCCACGTTCTGAATGTCGTGTGGCGTCCGGACTGGATCACCGGCGATGACGACCAGGTCCGCCTGCATCCCCGGCGTGACGGTGCCGACCCACTTGTCGAAGCCCAGGATCTTCGCGCCGTTTGACGTCATGATCTGCACCGCCTGCTCCGGCGTGAAGCCCGCCTCGATCAGCAACTCGTAATTCCGCTGGTCACCGTACCCGGCGATTGAGCTCAGGCAGCACGGATCGGAGCCGGCGCCTAACAAGCCTCCAGCCTTCACGAACGCCCGCTCGAATGCCATCGACTTCTTGAAGGCGGCGATCTCCACCGAGTCGTTCGCCGTCTTGCCCTTCTCGTAGTAGGCCGACACCTGCTTCGCCATGTCGGGATAGAGGGCGTCGAGCACGCGTTGATCGGCCGGAATACGGCTCGGGCTCGAGAGCTCGAACACGTCGAGTGTCGACGTCATCGCCACCTTGTGCTTCACCATGTCCTGAATGGTCTGCTGCACCTCGGGGCTATTGATATCGAGCGAGCCGTACATCTCGCCGGTGGACGCCTGTGGGCATTGATCGGGCTTCTTGCCCGCGTACCACTCGGTGTTGGTGAGCATCCCGTGCTCCAGTGCGTCGATACCTAACGCCACCGCTTCCCGGAAACCCACCGAGCACAGGTGGGCCGTCACCTTCACGCCGTGTTTGTGGGCCTCGTCGATCGCGGCGCCGAGCTCCGCGCGCGAGATCTGCGTGTATGCCTTGAACCACGTGACGCCCTCCTCCGCCCAGTAGCGCACCATGCGGCGCGCGGACTCCGGGCCGGAGAGCACCGGCATCGTCACGAACCCCGATCCTGCGCCCTGGAGGTACGGGCCGGTCACGACGATGGTCGGCGCAACGATTTTCAGCGAGTCGGACAGTCGCTTGAGGTTGAGCTCCTGGTACGCGTCGACGCTGCCCGTGGTGCGGATCGTCGTCACACCCGCGGACAAGAAGAGTCTCGGGTAGCTCGACCCCATGAACTTCATGCCGCCGTAATACATGTGGTCGTGAAGCCCGATGATCCCGGGGATCACCGTCTTCCCCGCGAGATCGATCGTGCGCGCGCCGGCCGGGACGGTCACGGAGGCGGCCGGCCCCACCGCGGCGATCTTTTCACCGCGGATCACGATCGTCTGCCCGTCCTTCACCGGCGCGCCGGTGCCATCGATGACGCGCGCGTTCGTGAGCGCGACGACGGGCTCGTTGACGGTCACGTACGGCTTGAGGGGCGCGGCGAGGTCGCGCGCCTGGGCGCCTAACGGTGCAGCCGCGAGAACGAACGCCGCCAGAAACCGAGTTGCTTGGTGCATGTGTGCTCCGCTTAGGGATCAACCGTGAAGACGCCCATCATGCCGGCACCGAGATGCTCGGCGATGTGGCAGTGTATCATCCACCGTCCCGGATTCGCCATGTCGACCAGCAGGTCCACGGTCTCACCGGTCGGGATGATCGCCGTGTCCTTCCATACCAGATTGGTCGCCGGAACGCCGTCGCGACTCACGACGAGAAACCGTTGCCCGTGGAGGTGGAGGGGATGATCCATGGCGTGGCTCGACGAGGGGTCGTTGAACACCCGAATCTTCGCGATCTCCCCGACGCGAAAGCGCCAATCGATCGCCATGTTCTCCTTCCCCGTCGTCGGATCGCGAAGCACCCAGCTCACCTCCTTCCCGGTGGCGACCCAGTTCATCATCGCCATGCCGTCGTTCCACTCGACGGGCGCATTGATGCCGATCAGCATGTTCGACACGGCTGCCGGCAAGCCCTGCGTGCGCATGGTGAGCACGAGGGAATGCGACGGAGTCGCGTCGAACAGTGATCGATACGGCGCCAGCTCGGCCGCCACGTCGCCATTGCGGCGGAGCGTCGCGAACTCCGGCCCGTACTGCGGCGATGCGGGCACCTCGCTCACCCGCACGACGCCGAGCGTGTCGGCTTCTGGCGAGAACGTACCGAACATGTGGTCGAGCGCCTGGATCCGGTTCACCAGTATCGTACGGCCGGGCCTCGAGAAGTCGACGTCCACGACATAGCGCTCGGCGGGCGCGAGCACCACGCTCGAGACCCATTCCTCGCGCTCGAACTTGCCCACGTCGCTCGCCACGACCTTCATGCGTGCGCCGGGAAACGAGAGGTTGAACAGCCGCGCATTCGACGCGTTCGTCAGGTAGAACCGCACGACCTCGCCGCGCTTCACGTCGAGATCGTATCGAGGCTCGCCATTCACGAGCATGACGTTGCCGAATCGGCCCATCAACGCGTGCGTTGGCGACGACGCGCCCCAGGGCGTCAGGCCACCGTCATCCATGAGCAGGTCATCGAGCATGAGCATCTGCTCCCGGTTCACCGGCGCGAGGTAGTCCGGTGACGTCGGGCGAACGAGCACGTTGCCGTACAGCCCGAGGTCCTGCTGGATGTCCTCGCGCACGTGCGGGTGATACCAGTAGATCCCGGAGTCGGGAACTCGAACGACATACGTGAATGTCGCGCCCGGAGCGACGGTGTCCTGCGTGACGCCGGGAACGCCATCGAACCGATTGTCGAGCCTCACGCCATGCCAGTGAATGGCAGTCGGCTGATCGATCCCATTGTGGAACCGCACGACGATCGTCGCACCCTTGCGAACCTCGATGAGAGGCCCCGGATGCTGGCCGTTGAATCCGTACATCACGACGGACTTTCCGCGGATCGTTCGCCGCACGAGCCCGGACTCCAGCCGGAGGGTATCGCCATCCTCGAGGTGCACGACCTCACGAGGGCGTGATGCCGGAATACTGGCAGAGTCGGCTCTTGATGCGACACGGAACGGGGCGACGCTCGGAACGAGGTTCGCCATGCCCATCATGCCGCTGGCCATCGACCCCGCAGGCAGGGGCGGCATGCCCCACGCGGCGGAAGCGTTAGGCGCGTCGTGCACGGCTGGCATATGGCTGGTGGCAGGCGGCGCGTCATCGCGAAGCGCGCCCGGAGCCGACGGCTGCACGACATCGCGATGCGCCATGAGCCGGGCGCTCGGCGAGGTCCCGCGAAGAATCAGCTTCCCGGCACGCTCGTGGCCCTCGCGTGAGCGCTCAGCGCTCACGAGGACCCGAAACTGCGGCAAGGAAATCTCGCCCAGATCGAGTCGCCCGTTTCGAATGACGCCGAGCTTGACCACGCTGTCGAGCGACAGGGTGGACGCCCAGGCCACGAGAACCGTGTCACGTCGTAACGATGGCGCCGTTGGAAGGCCGTCGAACGTTGCGATCAGGCGATGCCGCGGCGTTCCGTCGGCATGCACCGCGACGCCAAATGGGGTCGGGACTGGTTGCAGCCAAATCGTTCCGTGTGCCTGCGGAAAATCGGGTGACGGGATGAGCGTCATGCAATTGAGCATGACGGTGGGCGCCGCCGTGTCCGCGTCCTGACACACAGCAACCTCGCGCTGCCGCGAAGGCTCGCTCCGAGCGGTGAGCAACCGCCCACACATCAGGAGTGCACCCGCCACCAACGCCGCGGGCGCGAGGCCGGCACGCCGACTCGCCCGCGGCATCAGCCCAGCCTCGCGCCCCAGTGCCGTGGCGCCTAACGTCCCTCGTACATGGCGGCCGCGACCTCGCCCAACGCCTGCCCCACGACGCGCTTGACCTCATCGGGAGCCGTCGACACCGAGACGTTGTTGACGTAGATCGCGAACACGCATCGTTCGCCCTGCGCGGTCGTCAGATAGCCCGCGAGCCCCTTGCCCGTGACGAGCATTCGCTTGTTGAGTGGGTCATCGACCGCGAATGTTCCGGTCTTCGCGAAGACGTGGCCAGCAGCGGGCGACTCCGTCTGGATGTCCCACAGCGTGCCATCGCGGCCGAGCACCGGGAGCGCCCGCTGGAAGGTCGAGTAGTCCGGGCGCTTCGCCATTGCCGAGAGGTAGCTGACCATGAAGGACGGCGTAAAGTGGGCGTCGCCGCCGGCGCCATCCGCCTGCTGGGCACCGGACAGATCGAGCCCCAGGCTCGTGAGGAACTCCCGCGCCACATCGAAACCGGTAGACGAGCTGTCCTTGCCCTTGAGCGCGCCAAGCAGGAGCGGCGTCGCGCTCGCGTGAAGGTTCTGGCTCACCTTGAGCGTGACCTTGACCTCCTCGCCTAACGGCGCGGACTGATGTTCGGCCACCGTATTCGCCGGCACGTACGATGACTTGAGCCGTGCGATGTTCGGCTTCGTGGCGTACGGCCGTGGCTTGGCTGACACGCCCGCCGCACGCAGCGCCTCCGCGAACGTGACTTCCGCGTAACGGCTCGGTTCCGCGACGGCATAGCTGTAGAGGATCGGCTGCGTCCCTCGCGGAAACACACCGCTCGCCACGACGACCCGGCTGCCATCAGCCGTGAGCGAATCGGACGTCCATCGGATCGATGGCCGCTTGCCAGCCGCGGCGGTCACCACCTTGTTGACGAAGCGCACGTAGGCCGTCGATGGCGACACCTTGAGCGATGCCGCGGCGCCTTCCGCGGATCCTGGTCCGATGGTGACATCGACCAGGTTGTCGTTCACGATGATGGGCGAGATGACGACTCCGGTGCCCAACTCGCGATCGCCCTCGGGGAAGAGCGACGCGTCGACAATGACCGATCCGCTCACGCTGGTGATGCCCGCGGCCTTTACCTTCTTCGCGAGATCCTTCAGCACCTGCAGTGGATCGCCCGGGACAGCACGGGTGCTCGGGTCCGCGTCGTAGGAATGATCTTCGTTTTCGAACGCGAGCGTGCCGTCCGGCTTGAGGCGATTCGAGAGATTCGGATCTCCGCTTGCCACGAGGACGAGGTCGCCCTTGAGAACGCCGCCGCTCACGGGCCCTGTCCGATAGACCCGGGTCGTGAATCGATAGTCCGCGCCGAGCACGCCCATCGCGCTGCCCTCGGTCACGAGCTTCGTCGTCGAGCCCGGCGTGAAGAGCTTGGTCTCGTTGAGCGCGTAGAGGACGCGGTTGGAATCAAGAGAGGTCAGCTGGATTCCCCACATCGCGTGCGCGAACTCGGGCCGGTCAATGATGCGCCGGATGCGCTGATCGAGCGCCGTCTGCTGCGCGAGAGCCGAGCCGGCGAGTGTGGTCGCGGCAGCGAGTGAGAGGGCGAGGGAGCGTGGTCGAGGTATCTGCCGAAGGAGTGTCATACGCGCGGCTGGTGGTGAGACATCGTTTCGCGACCTGCGGAAGATGCGACGCGTCTCGATCAATGGAAACGGCCCCGCGCAGAAGCCGGCAGATGAAAAGGCGGATTGAACAGCAGTACCAAGTGGGCCAGTCGATCAGTGATCAACCATCAGCCATCAGGTTCCACCGGGCACCGTGGCGGACTTCCCGCGGCGTAAACCTGAGGAAACGGGACCTGATGCCTGATGACCGACGACTAATCACTGGCCCACTTGGTACTGCTGTTCAGCGCCTCGAGTCGCTCAGTGCGATGCTGGCGTCGGGTTTACCGGCTGCGGGCGACGGAGCGAGAGGTTGGCGATTGCGCCGATGACGCCGAGCGCAAGCGCCGCGACCGCGTCAGCGGGCGTGAAGAACGTGTCCAGCCCTGTCAGTGCGTCGAGCGAGAACTGGCCGAACCCAGTGAACGCCAGCGCAACCGCGGCGACCGCGAAGAGAACCGTCAGCTCGATTCCGCCGGCCGAGGCGAAAAATCCGTTTTTCCAGTGAACCGTCAGCGCGGCGACGATCATCACTGACAGCATGAGCGCCGAGCCGATGGGGCCGAGGAAGCCTAACGCGATGAGGATACCGCTCACGAGCTCGGTACCGCCCGCCGCGAGCGCGAAGACACGCCCAGGTCGGAAGCCGAGCATCTCGAAGTACCCTGCGGTTCCGGCGAGCCCATGGCCGCCGAACCAGCCGAACAGCTTCTGCGACGCGTGGGCTGCCATGGCGAGCCCGATGACGAGTCGAAGGATGAGCAGCCCTGCGGATATGGCGGTGAGCTGCATCGGAAGCGAGAGAGTGCCTGACATGGTTGTTGCCTACTGTAAAAGTGATAACACTGTCGGTTATAACACTTATATATGTAAAAAAAGGGGAGAAGCGGACATCAGCCCTCGCGAATCACATCGAGCGCCGCGATCAACGCCTTGAGCTGGTCCGAACTCAGCCGCTTGAACCAGCCCTCGATCGGGTTGGAGAGGTGTCCGATCTCCTCGAGGAGTTGCCGTCCCTTGTCGGTAATGCGTGCGGTAACATGCCGCCTGTCCTCCCGGTCGCGCACTCTCGAGATCAGCTCGGCCTTTTCGAGGCGGTCGAGCAGCCTCGGTACATCGGGCACGCGGTTGATCATGCGCTCGCCGATCTCTCGGCCGCAGAGGCCGTCAGGGCTCGCACCCTTCAGAATCCGGAGGACGTTGAACTGCGTTCCGGTGAGCCCGTATGGTCGGAGCGCCTCGTCGTTCGCGTGATCCACGATCGCGGCGGTGCGCAGAAGACCAAGGACCGCCTCCTGCTCCAGGCTGACAAACGGCTTGTTCTGCTTGATCTCGGCTTGGAGTCGACTGGGCATGCAGGAATAGTATCTGTTATAACATGGATTGTCAACTGCCGACGACAGGCGACAGGCGACAGAAGAAAACGGCGGGTCATCCCGAGCGGAAGCGAGGGATCGCGGTCATCCCGAGAGAGGGCTCTCCTTCGGGAAAGCGTCAGTGCCCTTAATCGCGTTTCTTGCGCCCTGCGTCACACCAGGATCGTCCGACTGGTAGCTGCCGTTGAGGTTCGGTACGGCAATATGGGTGGTTGCCACCAATCCGAGGCTTCCATGTGGTATCCGGGCCGTCTCGTGCTCGAACAGATCGTCGTCCGATCCGCGGTCGTCTATGGGTTCCTGCTCGTCGTGCTTCGCCTCATGGGCAAGCGGCAGATCGGGCAACTGGCTCCGTTTGATCTCGTGCTCATTCTCGTGCTCTCGAACGCTGTACAGAACGCAATGAACGGCGGCGACAACTCCGTCATCGGAGGCCTCGTGTCGGCGAGCACGCTCTTCGTGCTCAACTCCACCGTCGGCTTCATCACGGCGCGAAGCAAAAGGGCGGAGGCCCTAATCGAAGGGCACCCGATCGTGTTGATCCACAACGGGAAGCTCTACGATGCGATGCTGAAGCGAGCAAACATCACGCGGCACGAACTGAACTCGGCGCTGCGCCAGGCCGGCTGTGGGTGTCTCGACGACGTGCAGTACGCGGTGCTCGAGAACAGCGGCGCGATCAGCGTAGTGCCGAGAGACCGGGAATCGGGAATCGGGAATCGGGAATCGTAGAACCCTCGGGATGTCACTCGCAGAGCGAGAGGCCTCCCGAGGGCTTTCGATTCCCGATTCCCGATTCCCTGCCCTCAGGCTGTTTTCGTCGGCTTGTTGACCGGGTGCTCCGGTCCGTAGTGGGCCCGCGGGATGACCGGCGCGTCGCGGCCGGTCCCGCGTGTGCCTCGACGCGGATCGACGTCGACCTTCGCGGCCTCTTCGTGGTACTCCTCTTCCACGTTCACGCTCCACACGTCGTGCTTCGTGCCGCGCGCGATGTTCTCGGCCGTCAGCATCGCGGTGTACATCGAGTGATCCTGGTTGTTGTAGCGATGCATTCCGTTCCGCCCTACCGGATACACGTTCGACGCCTCGCGATTCATCCACTCCACGATCTTCGCGACGTTCGCCTTGTAGTGCTCATCGTAGAACGGATACGCTTTCGGCATCCGAACCACGTAGCCCGCTTCGACCTTCGATGGGTCGACGAGGCCGAGGATCCCCAGCTCGCGCTTGCCCTGCTCCACGAGCTCGGCGTC
>DATCGG010000059.1:0-11888 GCA_036509075.1 Gemmatimonadaceae bacterium | reverse complement strand
GGTGCCCCGGCGCAGTCCGGGCACGGATAGAAGGTCGTGGCCGCCGTCACCGCGAACGGCACACGCCCAGATCGGCTAGCAGCACCGCGGTTCCCGACAGCGGTCGCCGCTGAGAGTTCGCAAGACGAAGGGGCACGTGCCCTCGCACGTCCCCCCGGAGATGCCGTACCTGTTGTGAAGGACGCTTGACAAAACCGGCCTCATAGAAGGTCGTTCATTGAGAATCACGGCTTGTGGAGGGAGGAGCCTGCACGGGCGCCGGAGCGAATCCGAGTGATCCGCCCGATCCGATAGATCCGTCCACCCCTTCGTCTGTGGGGCTGGCCCTTCAGCTCCGGTCCGCCATGAGTTTTCTACCGGAACCGCGCCCGATTCGTGCTATTCGGATCTGAGCGCAATGGCCGGATCGACCCGCGCCGCACGCCGAGCCGGAACGCCCGACGCGAGGATCGCGACGATCACCAGCACGACTCCCACGCCCCCGAACACAACCGGATCCTTCGGGCTCACCTCGTACAGCTGCGCGCCTAACCAGCGTGATAGTGCCAGCGCACCTACGGTACCAGCGGCGAGCCCGACGAGTGCCGGCGTCAGACCGGTCTTGAGCGTCCATTGAACGATATCGGCCGACTTCGCTCCGAGGGCGATTCGAATGCCGATCTCGTTCATCCGCTGGCCGACGACGTACGCAACGACGCCATAGACGCCGATCGCGGCGAGCAGCAAGGCCACGACGCCGAACGCGCCAACCAGCAGGGTGAGCACACGTGGCGCCGCGACGGCATCACCCACGGCTTCGCGCACCGTGCCCATCTCCGTGATCGGCTGGTCACGCTCGACCGCACGGATCGCCTCCCGAACGGCCGGCAGCAACAGTGCCGGGTCGCCAGCGGTCCTCGCAATGACCGTGAATATTCGGCGCGTCACGATCCTGTTAGGCACGTAGATCATCGGAGTCGGGTCGCCCTGCACGCTCGTGTAGCGCGCGTCACCCGCCACGCCGACGACGCGCATCCGACGCCCCTGATACTCGATCTCTTCCCCGACAGGCGACCGTTCGGGCCAGTGCTTGCGCGCGAGCCCGGCGCTCACGACCACGCCGATGGCTCCCGAGTCGCCATCCTGTTCGATGAGGTCACGCCCGGCGATCAGGCGAAGTCCCAATGCCCGAACGATCCCGTCCGACGAGGGCAGGAAGTTCGCACGCGGCTCGGCGGACGAGGCGCTCGCCGTCTGCGCGGGGATCACAAACGAGCTTGGCTCGCCTCCCGCGCGCATGGGCCCGTCTTTGGCCAGCGCGGCGGCCGTGATTCCGGGGACTTCGCGCACTCGTGCGAGCATGCGATCGGCCACCGGCAGGTATTCCGACGGCCTTGCATAACGCGACGCGGCAATCGTGACGCGGAGGTAGAGCGTCCGGTCCGCGTCGAAGCCCAGCGAGACGTTGCTCAGTCGCGAAAAGCTCTTCACGAGCAGACCGGCCCCCACGACCAGCATCATCGCGAGGCCGACTTCCAGCGCGACGAGCGCCCGCCGCAGCGCGTGCGCCCCGGCGGTTCCCGTATTACCGCGGCCACTCTCGCGCAGCGTGCCGGCGACGTTGCCACGATCGCCCATGACGGGGATCAATCCGAAGGCCAGTCCGGTGATGGCAGACACACTCAGCGCGAACACCAATACCGTTCCGTCCACCCGGATATCGCCGACGGCAGGGAGCCACGGCGCGATGAGTGTCACCAGCGCGCGCACGCCCCACATCGCGAGCACGACGCCGAAGGCCCCACCGGCGAGGGATAGCGCGACGCTCTCGGTGAACAGCTGCCGGGCCAGCCGGGCCCGTCCAGCACCTAACGCGGTACGCACCGCGAGCTCCCGCGATCGTCTCGACGCTCGCGCGAGCACGAGGTTCGCCACGTTCACGCACGCGAGCACGAGCGTGAGCACCACCGCCCCGAACAGGATCCAGACGCGCGAACGTGAGCTGCCGAGGATCGCGTCGCGCAGCGGGACGAGCGTCGCTCGGGTCCAGCCCGCATTCGTGTCGCCGTATTCGGACGCGAGACGCTCCGTGATGACGGAGAGGTCCGACTGCGCTCGCGCCGCGGTCACGCCAGGCGCCAGGCGCGCGATCGGCTCGAGCCAGCGCACCGAGCGCGTCCGCGGAATTCCGCTCGCCGGCACGACCGATATCGGAACCCAGACGTCCGTATCGCGATCCGGAAACCGGAATGCCGCGGGCATGACGCCGACGACCGAGTACGGCTCATCGTTCAGTCGGAGCGTGCGACCGATGATATCGCGCGCCGACCCGTACCGACTGCTCCAGAACCGATGCGAGAGCACCACGACGCGATCGCGCCCGTCGACGTGCTCGCTCGGCAGCAGGGTTCTGCCCACGAGCGCGCTCACGCCTAACGTCGCGAAGAAATCGGCCGCGACGTACGCGGTCTTGAGCCGCAGTGGCTCGCCGCCATCCACCAGCGCGAGACCGGTGGGAAGCGTGCTATAGGCCGATACGTGGTCGAAGGAGCGGCCAAGCCGCCGCCAGTCCTCGAGGTCCGGAATGGAGATCGGGCTTCTCGCCTCGTTGCGAGCAGGGTTGGCGAGCCACAGCCTGACGAGTCGCTCCGGCGATCCGAACGGCAGCTCGCGGAGCAGGACGCCCCGCACCACGCTGAAGATCGCGGTGGTCGCGCCGACACCCAACGCAAGCGTCAGGACGACGATGACGGTGAAGCCCGGGGCGCGTCGTGCGGCACGCGCCGCGTAGCTGAGATCCTGCCGGAGCTGGTCGAAAAGATGGAATCCGTGCGCGTCACCGATCTCTTCCTTGTACCGCTGCACGCCGCCAAAGGCGCGCAACGCCGCCGTGCGGGCAGTCTCCTCACTCATGCCGCGCGCGATGTTCTCGGCCGTTTGTCGCTCGACGTGAAAGCGGAGCTCCTCGTCGAAATCGCGAGCCATGCGGCTTCGAAACACGAGCGCCCGGAGGCGTAGCACGATGCGTTGAACCCAAACCATGGTCCCTCCACCGCCAGCCAATGTGCACCGCGGCGGCCCGGCATGCCCTGTAGAATGTCTACAAGAGAGATGCCATGTGCTCCTGTAGAATGTCAAGGAGAGAGACTATGTACGCGCTCGATGCGGCTCGGGTTTCGGGGGCTGGACACTCCAGGACGCTTACGCAATCATGACCGCATGAGTGGCCCATCGATGTGGCTTGGCGTCGCGATCCTGGTCGGAATACTCGTTGCCTTGGAGTTGTGGCGCCGACGTCGCGCTCGGGAGATCGCGGAGCAATGGCTGGCGCAGCACAACTATCGCGTTCGGCGGTTGCGACCCGTATACGTCAGCATGCGGCCTCGTTTCCGCGCAACGCCGTTTCGCAACAACGATTGGGCGGTCGATTACCGCGCGGAAGTCGACGACATGCGGCTGGGCGGCACTGGCGAGGTGCGGCTTCGCGTGTGGACCGATCTGCTCGGCCTGATGGACCGCCAGCCGGAAATCTCGTGGGACCGAATGCCCACGCTCGCCGACGGTGGAGCGCCGACGGCCGAGATGGAGTGGGACAACGCGCAGATCGCGGTGCTTCGGCAGGTCGCGAGTGGCGACACGACGTGGCGGCCCGCCGGTCGCGATCCTGAGGCGAGGGCGGAGTTCGATGCGACGGTCGAGCACATCCTTGCTCTGCACCGCCGCGGCCTGTTGCAGTGCGCGACCCCGATCGCTGAGCTTCATGGCGAAGCCCAATACGCGGAGATCACGGACGTGGTTCTCACTCCAGAGGGCCGACGCGCGCTCGAGCGCGCGGACGCGCAGCCGCAGCCTTGACGTCGCATCGTCGGTCGGCATCGCGAGCAGTGTCCTGGTCGCGATAGGTGGCGTCAAGCGCGGCGGCGCGATTGATCTCGAACGCCAAGCGCAACCAAACCTAGAGCTTGGCCTCCGCCGACTGCCGCCTGAGCTGTAACACGCGGACGTTTGGATCCACCACGACGCGCTCCGGCTTGAACGACGTCCGGATCGACACGCTGCCCTTCTCCTTGCTGCCTAACGTCAGAGAGTCCAGCATGGCCTGATACGGCTGCGCGGTTTTGGCTTTCTTCGTCGAGTCCGACGGGAATCGCTCACCCTGAACCGCCGCCACCTCAATGGGCATGCGCCCGGTGCCGACGTTTTCCACCACGGCCGTGGTGATCCACCCTCCGCCGGGCGCCGCCACGGTCTTCGCGTCGTGCACGCGGTACTCGGGGACGACCACAGTGTCGAACCACTGTTTCACGAAATCATCGTACGACGCCGTGTCGGGCGCATAACGCCGCATGTGCACCACGAAGTCGTGCAACACCGGATGGTCCGGGTTGCCACTGTACGCGGCGATGAGATCCTTCATCCCGCGCAGCGTCGCCTCCCGCCCCATCCGCTGCATGAGCATCCAGAACACCCAGCCACTCTTGTCGTACGTGACCGTCTCGTCCCCTTCCTTCGACCCGTCGAGGCGAAGGAGCTTGCGCTCCGCGTCGGCCCGGCGGCGATCGCCGTAGCGCGACTCGATGCGCTTCCGGAACTCCAACGCATCACGCTCGCCCTTCACCTGGTCGATGAGGAGCTCCGTAGAGAAGTGCGCCATCCCCTCACTGAGGATGTCGCCGCTCGGCCCCTTCCCCGGCTGAAGCATGTTGCCCCACCACTGATGCGCCGACTCGTGCGCCGTCACGAGGAACGCGAGGTTCGTCTTCGGGTCGCTCTTCGTCAAAAACCCGATCCCCTCCGAGAACGTGATGTTCGTCGGGAAACCCTGCGCGTAGGTCGCGAGCGCCGGGAACTCACTGATCTTGAGCTCCTTCCATGGAAATGCGCCGAACCATTCGCTGTAATACTTGCGCGCGGCGTCGAGCGCCTCGCTCATCTCCTTCACGTTGTAGGTATGGTCCCGGTCGTAATACAGCGCCGTGCCGTTGCCCCGCTTCACCTGCCAGCGCCCGGCTACGACGTTGAACGCCATGACCGGGTGGTCGCTTTTCCACACCACCGTGCGCCGTCCGTTCGACGTCGAGTCGGAGATCTTCTCGCCCACCGAGTTCGCGATGAAGTCGGGCGGTGTCGTGATGCGGATCCGCGTCATGGTCGGGAGCAAGCTGCCGAACGCGGGCTCCGTCACTCCCTCGTAGAAGTCATCCGGGTACTGGCGCGGCTCGTAGTCGTTCTTCCCCTCCTTGCGTCCGATCTCCTCGACATAGCCCACCGTGGGGAAGTACCGTGGCGAGAAGCTCGTCATCACCACGCCCGATGGCACGACGAATTCTCCCGCACCGCCGCCATTCTTTGTGGCGCCGGTTTCCTTTCCCGTGTAGCTGAAGCCGATGCGCAGCGTATCACCCGGCTCGAGCGCGCGCGGAGGTGTGAAGACGTAGAGTAGTGAGGCCGTATCGGGTGAGTAGCGCGCGCCGTTCATCGTCCACGTGAGATCGTGCCATGTCGGTGAGACGGTGACCGGGACCTTGTCCAGCTTCTGGTCGTGCTTGTTGACCAGGACGTACGTGCCCGTCACCGTCCACGATCGGGCGTTAGGCTCGAGACCGAGGTCCATGTCCACGCTGGCGAGCGCCGGCAACGGGGCGTCCTTCCACGTGGCGAGGTTCTTCTTCCAGTAGTCGCGCGCTTTCTTCTCCATCGGCCCGCCATCGGGGCCCTTCTCGATCTGGCGCCAAAGCATCCCGCCGGCAATGACGGGAACCAGAAGCGCTGGTGTCGCGCGCAGGAACGATGTCCGTAACGCCGACGGCTGGAGGCGATGCATGACGCGAATCGCGTCCCGGTCCTGCCTCGGGTAATGACGAATCGCGATCCACAGGAAGAATGCGCCAAGCCCCAACACGAACACTCGGCTCAGCACGAGGGCCGGCCGGTCGAACTGGAGCGTGCTCATGTCACTCCAGCGCACCGAGTTCCACAGCGGCCAGTTGCCGAGCCAATTCAGCTTGTCCGTGAGGGCGAGATACGCCGTGTAGCCAAATGCGGCGAGCGAGATCCCGTAGGCCGAGAACCGGTTGCGCGTCACCGAGTACGCGGCGAAGACGAACGCGGCCCAGGCGAGGAATGTCGGAGCGACGAGACCGCCCCAGATGAGGACGAACGGAAACGCCTCGAATCCAACGCGACGCTGCACGAGCAGTGCGATCAGGCACGCCAGCAGGCACGCAGCGCCGACGATGACGCCGATCGCGCACAGCGCGATCGCTTTGCCGGTGATCAAAGCCGAGGTGCGAATCGGCAGAGCGTTGGAGATCGCGCTGAAGCCAGTGGAGCGCTCCCGCTCCAGGCTCTCCACCGCGTAGAAGACCAGCAGGAGGCTCAGCAGCGTCGTCATGAACTGCATCTGGTTCACCGCGAGCGTGCCCGACGTGAGCAGGAGCGGTGTGTCGAAGGCACCTAACGCGGAAAGCGAGTTGACGATGATCTGGAACACGATGATCGGCACGAACAGATAGAGACCGGGTTGGCTCTTGAGCTCACGCATTTCCGATCGGGCGACCTGCCACATCGTGTGCCAGAACCCGGCCGCCGACGAGTGCATCGCCAGCTCACCGAGCGTCAGCGTGGCCGCCGGCGCCTTGTCCGGAGCCTTGGCTGCGGCGGTGTCCAGTTCCGCGCCTTTGCCGGCCTTCACCTTCCCTGACTGCCGCAGCGTCGCCGCGAAGCGCGCGCCGGCAACCACCACGGAACCAACTCCCACCACCACGAGTGCCAGGCGACTCAGGAGAAACGGGACGTCGAACCCGATGCGCTGCGTGTTGTAGTAGTCCGCGCCACGGTCGACCTTGAGGTAAGTCTCGCCCAGCCAGCGTACTCCGCTGGGATCGATCATCATCAACAGCCGGTTGATCCGGAGGTCGAGCCAACTCGGCGTCCAGCTCCAGAGGAAGAAGAACCCGGCGAGAACGAGCACGATCGGGAGCACGAACACGAGAATCGCCCGGCGTGTCCAGGCGCCGAGCGCGAACGCCGTGCCCGAGACGAACACGAGCATCGGCAACGCGATGACGGCAGCTGGTCGGAGATAGTTCGTGAGTACCAGGGGCCCACGCGTGTCCGCCATCTCCGCGTTAGGGATCGCGTGAAAGAACAGCAGCATGAGCGCGATCACCGCGGCGAGGAGCCCCAGGATCGTCGCGATGGTGGCGGCGAACTTTCCGGCGACATACTCGGCCGGCGTGAGTGGCGTGGCGTGCAGCAGCTCGCCGACGCGAAGCTCGCCATCGCGAATCACGCTCATCCCCGCGGCCGCGGCGACGAAGAACGACATCAGCGTGGCGACGGTGACGGCCAGGATCTGTGCGGCGGCGAACTCCGACGTGATGAACGCCTTCTTGCCGCCGACGGTCGCATCACCGGACGCGATGATGATCGAGACGTTGCCGCTCGACAGCCCCCAGATGATCAGGCCCGCAACGGTGAGACAGATGTAGAACATCGGACGCCGGGCGTTGAACGCCAGCTCGTGTCGCGCGACGAGCCAGAGGCGGCGCGCGCTCATCGCACGACCTCTCTGTCCGGCACCGCCGGGGTGACGCCGGGTACACGGGCATCGCTGGGCACGGTGGGGCCGGTTCCGTTCGTAGCGTTAGGCCTGCCGTGCATCAGCACGAAGTACGCGTCCTCGAGCGTCGGGATCGCTGGCTCGAACCCCGACGGGGCCTCGCGGCTCGGCTCGTGGATGCGCACGCGGTTTCGTCCTTCGACGAGCACCGCCTGCGTGACACGCTTCGCGGCCTGCAGCGCCGCGAGGTCGCCGGTCGCGACCGCGCCCTCGAAGATCGACCCGGCGAGCATCCGTCGCGCCTCGGTGGGTGACGTTTCGGCGACCACCTGCCCGTTGCGGATCACCGCGAACCGTGGACAGAGGACCGCCACGTCCTCGACGATGTGCGTCGAGAGGAGCACGGTCCGATGTTCGGCAAGTTCCGCCAGGATCCGGTAGAACCGGTGGCGCTCTTCGGGATCGAGCCCTGCCGTCGGCTCATCGACGATGATGAGCCGCGGATCGCCGGCGACCGCCTGAGCTATGCCGAGCCGCTGACGCATTCCGCCGGAGTACTCCTTGACCTTTCGCTTCGCCGCGTAGGCGAGGTTCACGCGCTCGAGCAGCGACGCTGCCAGTTTCCGCGTCTCCTTTCCGCTCGCTACGCCCTTGAGCTCGAGGAGGTACTCGAGCATCGCCTGGCCGGTGAGGTGGGGAAAGAACCCGAAATCCTGTGGCAGATATCCCAGCACGGACCACAGTGCCTCGGGCTCAGCGAGCACATCGCGACCGTCGAGTGAGACCGATCCCGACGTCGGCTCGAGGACGCCGGCGAGAATGCGCATGAACGTGGACTTCCCGGCGCCGTTGGGACCGAGCAGCCCGAACATGCCGGTGCCGATGTCGAGCGAGACACCCTGGAGTGCGGTGACCGGGCCGGGATAGACCTTCACGAGGTTGCGGACGCTGAGCATTGGCAGAAGGGCGGAAAAGGGAAGCCTGAGTCTATGGCGCGAAACGACGCCGCAACAGCGGTCACTGGCCGGCCGCGGTCGAGCGAAGCGGTCCGACAGGACCTACGGTGGCGTACTGGGTTTTGGTTCCGAACCTTCGAGCCCGTCGGCCTGTCTTACCTTGAAACCTTAGGTGAAGCGCGTCATTGTTGCCTAAGAACCTTATGTCTAGCGTGTCTCCGATTCCCGATTCCCGACGATGCCCGACACTGATCTCGATTTACTCCGCGGCACCCTCGACCTCCTTATTCTCAAGACCCTGAGTTGGGGTCCGATGCATGGGCTGGCGGTGCTCCGCTGGATCGAACAGGTGACCGAGCAGCGCCTCCAGATCACCGAGGGCGCGCTGTATCCGGCGCTTCATCGGATGGAACAGAAGGGCTGGCTGGGCGCGGACTGGGGTTATTCCGATCGGAATCGTGAGGCGAAATTCTACAAGCTCACCGCCGCCGGCCGCCGTCAGCTCACCGCCGAGCTCTCGAAATGGTCTCGGTACACCGAGGCGGTGAACCTCCTCATCGCCGCGCAGGGGGCACGATGAGCAACGGACGCGAGGGCAAGCGGCCCAGGCTCTTCCGTCTGCCGACGTCGCGGCGACGGCTGCGCGGGGACATCGATCGCGAGCTCCGCTTCCACATCGAAGGCCGGATCGAGGAGCTGATTGCCTCCGGCCTAACGCGTGAGCAGGCGGAGCGAGAGGTGACCCTCCGGTTCGGAGACGTGTCCGTCGTTCGCAACCAGCTCGAGGAGATCGATACCAGGACACATCGACGGCACGAGCTGGGTGAGTGGCGCAACGCACTGGCGCGCGATTTCACACAGGCGCTCCGCGGTCTCGTTCATCGCCGCGCGTTCGCCGGGATCGTGGTGCTCACACTCGGGTTGGGCATCGGAGCGACGACAGCCATCTACGCGTTGCTGGACGCTGTGGTGCTGCGGCCCTTGCCCTACCCGAACGCCGCGCGCCTCGTGTACATCGAGCACCCGGTGCCGGGAGTGGAGACGAACGCCAAATGGCGCATGTCGCAGGCGGGCTATTTCTTCTTCCGCAGGAACTCGAGCGCCCTCGAGGACATCGCGCTCTACAACAAAGGCGAAGCCAGTCTCGTCACGCCCGATGCCGCCGATCGTGTTCGCGCGGCGGACGTGAGCGGAAACTTCTTCGAGGTCGTTGGTGCACGACCGTTTCTCGGGCGCAGCTTCACAGACGCCGACAACCGGCCTAACGCCGCCCCGGTCGCGATGCTCGGCTACGCCTTCTGGCGGCAACGCTTCAACGGTGACTCGCGCGTGGTGGGCACGAGCGTCAGCCTCGGCTCGGTGCCGGTCACGATCATCGGCGTGGCCCCACCGACGCTCGACTTGCCGGACTATCAGGCGCAGGTGTGGCTCCCACTGGAGCTGGACCCAAACGCGCCGGCGATCAACTCCCATTACCTCGACGCGATCGGTCGGCTCCGGCCGGGCGTCACGGTGGCGGCCGCGCAGGCCGACGCGGCACGCCTGACGAGTCGCCTCCCCGAAGCGTTTCCTGTCGCGTACAGCCCGGGCTTCATGCGAGAGTCTCGCTTCGGCGTCCTCGTGAGCCCGCTCCGCAACATCGTGATCGGTGGCATGAGCCGCACGCTGTGGATCCTGCTCGGCGCCGTGTCGATCGTGATGCTGATCGCGTTCGCGAACGTCGCCAATCTATTTCTGGTGCGCGCGGAAGCTCGACGTCGCGAGACCGACATTCGACTAGCGCTCGGCGCCGACCGCTTGCACCTGGCCAGCCACTATATCACGGAGAGCACACTGTTGTCGTTGATCGGCGGCGTGCTCGCCGTTGGTCTCGCGTATGGCGCGATCCGGATTCTGCTCGTCCTCAATCCGTCATCGGTACCGCGGCTGGCCGAGCTCTCGCTCAGCTGGCAGGCGGGCGTCGTGGCGTTGGTGCTGTCGTTAGGTGCCGGCACCGTGCTCGGTCTGTTGCCGTTGACCCGCCTGGCGCTTCGAGGCGACAGCGTGTCCTCGCTGCGCGAGGGCGGCCGCACGCAGACAGCGTCTCGCGGCCAGCTCGGCGCCCGCTCCGCCCTCGTCGTCGCACAGATGGCGCTCGCGGTCGTACTGCTCGCCGCCGCGGGGCTCATGGTGCGCAGCTTCCAGCGGCTCCGATCCGTCCAGCCCGGGTTCGACGCGTCAGGCGTGCTGACATTCGAGGTCTCGCTGCCATACTCGCGCTACGCTCCGTATGTGCGGGGGCCAGCGGCGTACCTGCCAGTGTTCCGGTACCATCGGGATCTGGCCCAGCAGCTCGCCGCGCTCCCCGGTGTGACGAGCGTCGGCATGACACAGGCGCTCGCGCTGAAGGACGGCGATGGCTGCGCATTGGTGTTCGTGAAGGGTAAGAGTTATACGCGAGAGAACGCCCCCTGCGTTGGCAACGTCATTGCCGGGCCGGGATACTTCACGACGTTAGGCATTCCCGTGCGCGGACGTGTCCCCACGTGGGCGGATGTCGACGACCAAACCGGCGCCGTCGTGGTGAGCAAGGCCCTGGCTGACCACATGTGGCCCGGCGAGGACCCGATCGGGAAGGAGCTCCGGCCAAACGGGTCCGGCGCGCCGTGGTATCACGTGGTTGGCGTCACGGGTAGTGTGCTGACGCGCGGGCTCGACCAACCAGCGAGCGAGATCGTGTACTACCCAATGGTACCGATCGAAGGAGCGCCGCTCTGGTCTCCGCCGACGCACATGACCGTCGCGATCCGCACGCGGGCCACAGACCCGTTGTCGCTCGCCCCCGCGGCGCGACGCATCGTGACGACGATCGACCGTGAAGTTCCGGTGGCGAACGTGCAGACCATGCAGACCATCGTCGAACGGTCGACGGCCAGGACGACGTTTGCGATGCTCCTGATGGCGGTCGCGGGCGGCATGGCGCTGGTGCTGAGCGCGGTGGGGATCTACGGCGTGATCTCGTATACCGTCACACAGCGGCGGCCGGAGATCGGCGTGCGGATGGCGTTAGGCGCGCAGGCCGCGCAGGTTGGCCGGATGATCGTCGCCCAGTCCCTGCGCGTCGCCGCGGCGGGCATCGCGATCGGTCTCGTTGGCGCGTTCGCCACCACGCGAGTCCTGCAGTCGCTCCTGTTCGGTGTGAGCCCGACGGACCCTGTCACGCTCGGAGGCGTCACGCTCGTTCTCGTGATGCTCGGCGCGCTTGCTGCTTATGCGCCCGCACGGAGGGCGACGAAGGTGGATCCGGTCGAGGTTCTACGTCGCGAATGAGAGGCGGCAGGCGGCAGGCGGCCGGTGACTGGTAACTGCGAACTGCGCAATAGGCGCCGTTGCCTGCCGCCTGCCGCCTG